>JAWKYB010000017.1 GCA_041396705.1 Alphaproteobacteria bacterium | reverse complement strand
GGAGTTCTGCTGGATGACGATCGAGTTCTCGCCGTAGGTGATCGTCGCATCGCCCTCGACCACGTTGCCGTCCTGCGGCAGGGCGTAGGCGACCGACGTCATCAGCTGGCTGGTGGCGACGGCGGCGGTGGTGATCGCCGAAGTGGCGCGCAGGGCGAAGCGGTGACGCCGCCTCTCCTGCCGGACGGGAAGACCTGCCATTCCTGCAAGCCTGAGCCCATCGAGCTGCTGATTCGACGCGCGGCGACGGTCAAACCGAATAGCCATGATCTTCCCCCAAAAAAATTGATCCCCCAGCGCGCCCCGAGAAATGCTGGGGATGCGCCGGCCCTACCTGTCCCAATGGGCTGCATTAACGAAGAGTTAAGGTTCAGTCAACAGTTTTCGAGGCATTTGATACAAATCAAGTCGGGCCGCGTTAACCATAGTGACGAGCCCAAGGCACTGTGATCGCGATCACACCTCGGTGACTACAGACAATATCGAAAACGTCACAATAGACTTTCGGGATTTACTATAGATAATCTGAGAAACACCCGCTATTTCTCGCCAGTGGTTCCGCATTTTCAGGCCACTCTAGGCCATACGGACCCGATTTTGTCTGGCACATTATATGTCCAAGCAAAAGCTTCCTTGGCTTTGCCGCAAGAAAGGCTCCGACTCTTTAAGAAAGTCGGCAGAATTCTCTGGTCTCTCCACCGAATGCGCACGCGCGATGGCGAACAATTTTTCTGTGTAATCGAGGATTGACTACACAAAACTAAATATTCTTGCCAACTTCTTTTTGGGTCGGCTGGTGAATGCCTGAACCCGGCCGGCACCTTGCGACATCACTGCCATTTAGTAATGCTAAGTGCACTCTCGCACTGTCGCGGCGGCGCGCACCCGATCTTGCGAATGCTCTGCCCGCCCGTCGGCGGCGATCGAAAATCCTTTTGCCGCAATGAGATGAGAACGCCGGGCCAGTCCCGCGACCGGGGCGGGCGTTCGCAGCCGGCCGCTCCTGTGCCGCCGCCGATGTGACCGATAACATTAACGCGGCGGACGCGCGAACCCTCAGTGCCGGAAGTGGCGCACGCCGGTCGTCACCAGGGCGATGCCGTGCCGGTCGGCCGCCGCGATCACCTCGTCGTCGCGCTTGGAGCCGCCGGGCTGGATCACGGCCTTCACGCCCGCCGCGGCGCAGAGTTCGAGGCCGTCGGCGAACGGGAAGAACGCGTCCGACGCGGCGACCGCGCCGGCGGCCCGGCTCAGCAGCTCCTGAGCCTCGCGCGCGCCCGAAGCGGCCTTGTCGATGGCAATGCGGGCGGCGTCGACCCGGCTCATCTGGCCGGCGCCAATGCCCACCGTGGCACCGTCGCGCGCCAGCACGATCGCATTGGAACGCACGTGCTTCACCACAATCTGGGCGAACACCAGGTCGCGGGTCTGCCCCGCGTCCGGCGCCTGCCGAGTCGCCACCGACCAGCGGGCCGGGTCCGGCCGCTCGGCATCGTCGGTCTGCGCCAGGAATCCGCCCGACAGCGGCCGCAGCACCAGCCGGTCCGGGTCCGGCGCCGGCATCGCGCCGGTCAACAGCACCCGCAGCGCCGACCTGGCCGCCAGCAGGTCGGCGGCCGCCGGCTCCATTGCCGGTGCGATCACCACCTCGAGGAAACCCTCCGCCAGTTGGCGCGCCAGCGCGGCGTCGATCGGCCGGTTGACCGCGACGATGCCGCCATAGGCGCTGACCGGATCGGCCGCGCGGGCCTTGGCGAAGGCCATCGCGGCATCGTCGGCGACGGCGACGCCGCACGGATTGGCATGCTTGACGACCACCGCCACCGGAACGTCGAACTCCGCCGCCAGCGCCAGCGCCGCATCCGCGTCCATCAGGTTGTTGTAGCTGAGCGCCTTGCCCTGCGCCTGCCGTGCCGTGGCCGCACCGGGCCTGCCGCTGCCGTCGTCGTACAGCGCCGCCTGCTGGTGCGGATTCTCGCCGTAGCGCAGCGCCGCCACCCTGCGCCCAGCCAGCGTCAGCGTCGCCGGCAACAGGTCGCCGCGCTGGCCGGCCAGCCAGCCGGCAATGGCCGCGTCGTAGCGCGCCGTATGGGCGAAGGCGGCCTGCGCCAACCGCAGCCGGGTGCCGGCGGCAATGCCGCCCTCGCCGATCTCGTCGAGCACGGCGGCATAGTCGGCCGGATCGGTCAGCACGGCGACATGATCGAGGTTCTTGGCCGCGGCGCGGATCATCGCCGGTCCGCCGACGTCGATGTTCTCCACGCAGTCGGCGAAGCCGGCGCCCGACGCCACCGTGGCGGCGAACGGATAGAGGTTGACCACCAGCAGGTCGATCATGCCGATGCCGTGCGCCTCGGCCGCGGCCATGTGCCCCGGGTCGTCGCGACGGGCCAGCAGGCCGCCGTGCACCTTCGGATGCAGGGTCTTGACCCGGCCGTCCATAACCTCGGGAAAGCCGGTCAGCTCCGCCACCTCGCGCACCGCAAGCCCGGCATCGCGCAGCGCGCGCGCGGTCCCGCCGGTCGAGACCAGGTCGACACCGGCCTCGGCCAGGCCGCGCGCCAGGTCGACCAGCCCGTCCTTGTCCGACACCGACAGCAACGCGCGGCGCGGCATGGTGCGTCCGGTGCCGCCGGCACCGCGGCCGGTCCCCACCACCGCGGTCACGACTGGCCCGCCCACTGCCCGCCGACCGCACCGGCGGCATCGGGGCGGTACTCGGGGACGTACTGGCACAGCAGCTTCAGGCAGCCCGCGAGGTCGCCGCGCACGGCGGCGGCGCGCAGCTCGTCGATGGCGCGGGCCAGGAAGGCATGGTCGGCGGCCCGCGGCTCGGCCAGGCGGATGCCGTCGATCGGGGTACGGCCCAGGGTCTCCATCTCGTGGAACAGATCCTCTGCCAGCCGCTCGCCCGGGCGCAGCCCGGTGACGCGGATCTCGATGTCCTGGTCGGGTTTGAGCCCGGCGAGCTGGATCATGCGCCGGGCCAGGTCGATGATGCGCACCGGCGCCCCCATGTCGAGCACGAAGATGCGCCCCGGCGGCGCCTCGGCCTCGGCCACGCCCAGGACCGAAGCCTGCAGCACCAGCTCGACCGCCTCGCGGATCGTCATGAAATAGCGCACCGCGTCGACATGGGTGACGGTCAGCGGCCCGCCCTGCTCCAGCTGGCGCTGGAACAGCGGCACCACCGAGCCGCTGGAGCCGAGCACGTTGCCGAAGCGCACGGTGACGAAGCGCGGCCGCCGCGCCGCGCCGTCGGTTGCCGCGCCGGCGATGTCGCGGGCCTGGGCATAGGCCTCGGCCAGCCGCTTGGTCGCGCCCATCACGCTGACCGGGTTCACCGCCTTGTCGGTCGAGATCTGCACCATCGCGTCGACCCGGTGCTCGACGCACAGGTCGGCGACGATGCGGGTGCCGACCACGTTGGTCAGCGCGCCTTCGCCGGGATTGGCCTCGACCAGCGGCACGTGCTTCAGCGCGGCGGCGTGGAACACCAGCTCCGGCCGCGCGGCGGCGAACACGGCGGCCATGCGGCCGCGGTCGCGCACGTCGGCCAGCGCCGCGTCGCGCGGCAGCGCGGGTGCCTGCTCCTGCATGTCGCGGTCGATGGCGTAGAGATTGTACTCGCTGGCGTCGACCAGCGTCAGGTGCGCCGGCGCCAGCGCCGCGATCTGGCGGGTGAGCTCGCCGCCGATGCTGCCGCCGGCCCCGGTGACCAGCACGCGCCGGCCTTCGACCAGGGCACGCATCGCCGGGCGGTCCAGCACCGCCTGCGGACGGGCGAGCAGGTCTTCGATCGCCACCGGGCGCACGTCGATGCTGCCGGCGCCGCCCTTCTGCAGCTGGGCGAGGTCGGGCACCCGCGCCAGCGTCATGCCACTGGAATCGGCGAGGTCGAGCAGCCGCTCCATCACCTCCGGCCGGATCCGCGGCTTGGTCAGGATCAGCCGCTTCGGCGCCAGGCCGCGGCTGCGCAGGCCGGCGACCACCTGCGGCAGGTCGTCGAGGTCGCCCAGCACCCGCACCGCCCGGATCTGGCGGCCGATGCGCCGGCCCTTCTCGTCGATGATGCCGATCACCTCATAGGGCGCGTCGCGGCGGCGCGCCATCTCGCGGATGAACACGTCGGCCTCGTCGCCGGCGCCGACCAGCAGCACCCGGGTGCGGCGCATCGAGCTGTCGGCCTGCTCCAGCACATGGCCGGCATGGCGGTCCTTGAACAGGCGGTACAGCAGGCGCGGCCCGCACAGTAGCGCCATCAGCACGAACCAGGCGATCACCAGGGTCGAGCGCGGGAAGCCCTCCAGCCTGGTGACCAGGAACATGATCGGCAGATAGACCAGCAGGACCAGCGTGACCGCCTTGGCGATGGCGATCATGTCCGGCATCGAGGCATAGCGCCAGACGCCGCGATAGAGGCCGGCGAACCAGAACACCGGCGCGGCCACCGCGACGAACAGGCCGATCGCCAGCCCGAGCCGGGTCCAGTCCTCGTACCACAGGAGGTCGCCCAGGCGCAGGTACAGCGCCGCCACGAAGGCGACGCCGGCCATGATCACGTCATGGGCGAACGCCACCGCGGCACGCTGGATCAATCGAAGTGAAATCGCCACCGAGCGATGGTTCCCGCAGTCGACCGGACGGCGCGAACCTAGCACAGCGGGCGGCAAAGGCCATCATCGTTCGGGCCGCGAGAGGCGCGAAAGAGAAAGCCCCTTCCCGCGCCGCGGGAAGGGGCAGTCAGACGCATGCGGACTGGTGCGTCCGGGAAGAACCCGCAGGTCAGATGGTCTGCGAGCCGCGGCCGAATTCCGGATAGGCCTCCATGCCCATCTCGGCCTTGTCGAGCCCGAGGACCTCGTCCTCCTCGCTGACGCGGATCCCCACCGTCACCTTCAGGATCGTCCACAGCACCAGGCTGACGATGAAGGTGAAGGCGCCGATCGCGACGATGCCGAGCAACTGGGCGCCGAGGCTGGCCCCGTCGTTGGTCAGCACGACCGCGATGGTGCCCCAGATGCCGCAGATCAGGTGGACCGAGATCGCACCGACCACGTCGTCGATCTTCAGCCGGTCGATCAGCGGCACCGCGAACACCACCAGCACGCCGCCGATGCCGCCGATGATGAGGGCCATGCCCAGCGTCGGCGTCAGCGGTTCGGCGGTGATGCTGACCAGCCCGCCGAGCGCGCCGTTCAGCACCATGGTCAGGTCGATCTTCTTGTACAGAAGCTGGGTCAGGATCATCGCGACCACCACGCCGCCGGCAGCGGCCATGTTGGTGTTGATGAACACCCGCGCGATCGAGCTGGCGTCGGCGCCGGTGCCCAGCGCCAACTGCGACCCGCCGTTGAAGCCGAACCAGCCGAGCCACAGGATGAACGTGCCCAGCGTCGCCAGCGGCAGGTTGGAGCCCGGCATCGGGTTGACCTTGCCGTCGGCGGTGAACTTGCCCTTGCGGGCGCCGAGCACCAGGGCGCCGGCGAGCGCGGCCCAGCCGCCGACCGAGTGGACGATGGTCGAACCGGCGAAGTCGTTGAAGCCGGCCTCCTGCAGCCAGCCCAGGCCCCACTTCCACGAGCCGGTGATCGGGTACATGATGCCGGTCAGCACCACCACGAACAGCATGAACGGCCAGATCTTGATGCGTTCGGCGACGGTGCCGGAGACGATCGAGGCCGCGGTGGCGACGAACACCATCTGGAAGAACCAGTCGGACGCGCCGGCATAGGAGCCGAGCCCCTCGCCCTCCGCCGCGGGATCCGGCGTGGTCCAGACCGCGATCTCGCCGAAATAGCCGCCGTCGACGCCGGAGTACATCAGGTTGTAGCCGATCAGCCAGTACATGATCCCGGCGACCGCATAGAGCGCGATGTTCTTGCACAGGATGGTGGTCACGTTCTTCGAGCGCACCAGCCCGGATTCCAGCATGGCGAAGCCGGCCGCCATGAACATCACCAGAAAGCCGGTGACCAGGAACGAGAAGGTGTTGAAGACGAACTGGGTCTCGTCGCTGGCCCGGGTGAGCACGACCGCTTCCTCGGCCGCCGCCGCCTCGTCCTCGACCGCGGCCTCGCCTTCGGCGGCAGCCTCGTCGGCCGGCGGCGCCGCTTCCTCGGTGGCCTCGCCCTCGACTCCGGTGGTGTCCTGGGCGAATCCCGGCTCGATGAAGGCGAAGGCGGCCAGCAGCACCAGCAGCAGCGCCGCCAGCCGGTTCACAAGAGTTCCATGCAAAGTCATCGTTCTCTTCCCCTACAGCGCTTCGTCGCCGGTCTCGCCAGTGCGGATCCGCACCGCGCGGCCGATGTCGAGCACGAAGATCTTCCCGTCGCCGATCCGCCCGGTGTTGGCCGACTTCTGCAGCGCCTCCACCACCGCATCGACCAGGTCGTCGCTGACCGCGACCTCGATCTTCACCTTCGGCAGGAAGTTCACCGCGTACTCCGCCCCGCGATAGATCTCGGTCTGGCCCTTCTGCCGCCCGAAACCCTTCACCTCGCTCACCGTCAGACCCTGGATGCCCAGGGCCGTCAGCGCCTCGCGAACCTCGTCCAGCTTGAACGGCTTGATCACCGCCATGACCAGTTTCATGGTTGCCCCCTTGGCTTGCGTGTTTCCGCCGCGCATTCCGCCGGGACCGGGCTGGCCGGACGACCGAGAACGAGACGAAAAAGTCGAGGCGACGCCCTTCAAGAACCGTGCCGCCGGCGCGCAAATCCGCCGGAAACCCGGCCCGCAGCTGCGCGCGCCGCCGGGTTGCGCACCGGTTCGCCGGCGCGACGACGGTGCGGCGGACTGCTGCCGGATTGGGCAGCAAGACTCTGCCCGGAAAACAGGCAGCGCGACGCGCGATCCGGCACGGGGGCCAAACGAAAGACCCGGGAAGCAGGCGCTTCCCGGGTCCCCGGCCCGCCGCGACGCGGCGGGCGTTCGGCCGTCGTCCAGGGCTACTGGACGGTCTCGCCGTGCAGTGCGAGGTCGAGGCCGTCGCGCTCGGTGTCGGTATCGACCCGCAGCCCGACGGTCCAGTCGATCAGCTTGAGCAGGACCAGGGTCACGATCCCGCAATAGACCACGGTGACGAGGACGCCATAGATCTGCGCCATCAGCTGGCCGCCGTTGCCCTCCAGCAGCCCGACCGGGTCCTCGGCGCCGGTCACCGCGCTGGTGGCGAACACGCCGGTCAGCACCGCGCCGACGATGCCGCCGACCCCGTGTACGCCGAAGGCATCCAGCGAGTCGTCGTAGCCGAGGGCGTTCTTGATCGAGGTCGCGCTGATGAAGCAGACCACGCCGGCAACGATGCCGATGACCAGAGCGCCGCCGGGCGCCACGAAGCCCGACGCCGGGGTGATGGCGACAAGGCCGGCCACCGCACCGGAGATGATGCCCAGCACGCTGGGCTTGCCCTTGCTGGTCCACTCCGCGAACATCCAGCCCAGCGCCGCCGCCGCAGCCGCGATCTGCGTCACCGCCATCGCCATGCCGGCCCGCCCGTCGGCCGCCAGCTCCGAGCCGGCGTTGAATCCGAACCAGCCGACCCACAGCATCGCCGCGCCGACCAGGCTGATCACCAGGTTGTGCGGCGGGAACGGCACCGAGCGGTACCCGGTGCGCTTGCCGATCACGATGCAGGCGACCAGCCCGGCAACGCCGGCGTTGATGTGCACCACGGTGCCGCCGGCAAAATCGAGCACGCCCCACTCCGCCAGCAGGCCGCCGCCCCAGACCATGTGCGCCACCGGAGCATAGACCACCAGCAGCCAGCCGCCCATGAACAGCAGCATCGCCGAGAACTTCATGCGGTCGGCGAAGGCGCCGACGATCAGCGCCGGCGTTATGATCGCGAAGGTCATCTGGAAGGTCATGAACACGGATTCGGGGATGGTGCCGACCACCGCATCCACGGTCATGCCGGACAGGAAGAACTTGTCCAGGCCGCCGAACAGCCAGCCGCCCGGCGAGAACGCCAGGCTGTAGCCGACGATCATCCACAGCACGGTGACCAGGGCGGTGATGGCGAAGCACTGCATGGTGATCGCCAGCACGTTCATCTTGCGGACCATGCCGCCGTAGAACAGGGCCAGGCCCGGCACCGTCATCAGCAGCACCAGGGCGGTCGAGGTCAGCATCCAGGCGGTATCGCCGGAGTCGACCGCCGGCGCCGCCTCGGCCGCTGCCTCGTCGGCCTGCGGCGCCGCTTCCTCGGTGGCCTCGCCCTCGGCTCCGGCGGTGTCCTGGGCGAAGCCCGGCTCGATGAAGGCGAAGGCGGCCAGCAGCACCAGCAGCAGCGCCGCCAGCCGGTTCGCCAAGATTGACTGCGAATTCATCGTTCTCTTCCCCTACAGCGCTTCGTCGCCGGTCTCGCCGGTGCGGATCCGCACCGCGCGGCCGATGTCGAGCACGAAGATCTTCCCGTCGCCGATCCGCCCGGTGTTGGCCGACTTCTGCAGCGCCTCCACCACCGCATCGACCAGGTCGTCGCTGACCGCGACCTCGATCTTCACCTTCGGCAGGAAGTTCACCGCGTATTCCGCCCCGCGATAGATCTCGGTCTGGCCCTTCTGCCGCCCGAAACCCTTCACCTCGCTCACCGTCAGTCCCTGGATGCCCAGGGCCGTCAGCGCCTCGCGAACCTCGTCCAGCTTGAACGGCTTGATCACCGCCATGACCAGTTTCATGGTTGCCCCCTTGGTTCCGCCAAGCGGCCGCGCCTGTTTCCCGTTGTCCGTGACCGACGGCGCGGCCGCGCCGTGCGGGCGCCAATCCGCAAGTTCCGTGCCGGACATCGCGGCCGGCCGGCGCAACGAGCGGTCGCATGGATTCCCGCGGCGGTCGCGTTATCCTGGCGGCATCCGCATAACGTTCGCCTCCGGGCAACAGCACAAGAAATAGGCAGATCAGGTTCTATGCCCGAAAAGAAAGCAGCCCAGGATGCACAAACAATCGCCACCCTGACGACAGAGGTCGCTGTCGTCGGCGCGGGGCTCAGCGGGCTCACGCTCGCCGCGGCGCTCGGCGGCGCAGGGGTCGAGACCGTGCTGGTGGAGCGCAGCCCGCTCGACCGACTCGACGGCACCCGCCATGACAGCCGGACCACGGCGATCGCCTTCGGGTCGAAGCGCGCGCTGGACGCCATCGGCGTCTGGGCGCGGCTCGCGCCGGACGCGCAGCCGATCCTCGAAATCCGCGTCTCCGATGGCCGGCCCGGCGGCTTCACCTCGTCGCTGTTCCTGCACTACGACCACGCCGAGGTCGGCACGGACCCGCTCGGCCACATCGCCGAGAACCACCTGATCCGCCGCGCGCTGATGCAACGGATCCGCCAATGCCCGTCGGTGCGGGTGCTGGCGCCGGCGGTGGTGGAGCGCCTCGACAACCGGGCCGACGGCGCCGACCTCGCGCTCGACGACGGCCGCATTGTGCGGTGCCAGCTGGTCGCCGCCGCCGACGGCAGCGCCTCGCCGCTGCGCACGATGGCCGGCATCAAGGTCAGCGGCCACCGCTATGGCCAGACCGCGCTCATCTGCAACGTCGCCCACGAGCGCCCGCACGGCGCCATCGCCCACGAGCGGTTCCTGCCCGGCGGCCCGTTCGCCATCCTGCCGATGACCGACGATCCCCGGGCCGCCTTCCCGCACCGGTCGTCGGTGGTGTGGAGCGAGGCGGCCGAGGCGGCCGCCGGCTTCGCGGCGCTCGACGACGCCGCCTTCCTGGAGGCGCTTCGGCTGCGCTTCACCGACTTCATGGGCGATCTGGCCCTGGCCAGCCCGCGCGGCGCCTATCCGCTGGCGCTGCACATGGCGCACAGCTACGGCACCGGCCGGGTCGTGCTGGTCGGCGAGGCGGCCCACGCGATCCATCCGATCGCGGGCCAGGGCCTCAACATGGGCTGGCGCGACATCGCCGCGCTGGCTGAGGAGATCGTCGATGCCCGCCGCCTCGGCCTCGACGTCGGCCGACCGCAGCTGCTCGCCGCCTACCAGGCCCGCCGGCGCGCCGACAACCTGGTGCTGGCGACGGTCACCGACGCGCTCAACCGCCTGTTCTCCAACGACATCGGGCCGGTACGCGCCGCACGCGACCTGGGGCTCGCCGCCGTCAACCGCCTGCCGCCGGTCAAACGCGTGCTGATGCGCCATGCCATGGGCGTGCTCGGCGGCCAATCGCGGCTGGTGCGCGGCAAGCGGCTGTAACGGCCGTCACGCCCGCCGCAGCGATGCGGCGTGACAACGGCCGCGCACCGGCTATGAGTCAAGGCCGGACGTGGCGCAGCGGGCGCCCTGGCACAGTCACCGGACGGCAATCATGGCTCTCCAACTGATCGGCGCCGGCTTCGGCCGCACCGGCACGATGTCGACCTACGTCGCTCTCAACCGGCTGGGCCTGCCCTGCTATCACATGATCGAGGTGGTGCGGAACAAGGCCAACAAGGACCATCTCGACTTCTGGCGCCGGGTCGCCAACGGCCCGGCCGGGGCGCAGCACGACTGGGAGCGGGTGTTCGCCGGCTATGCCGCCGCGATCGACAACCCGGCCTGCTGCGTCTGGCGCGAACTGGCGCAAGCCTACCCCGACGCCAAGGTGCTGCTGACGCTGCACCCGCGCGGCGCCGACGCCTGGTTCGAAAGCACGATCGACACGATCTACTTCACCGAGACGGCCTGGCAGTTCAAGGTGCTGGCGCTGTTCACGCCGTTCGGGCGCAAGTTCGGCGACATGTCGCGCAAGCTGATCTGGCAGCGCTCGCACCGCGGCACCATGCCCGACCGGGCGGCGGCGGTCGCGCACTACAACCGGCACATCGAAGAGGTGAAGGCCGCGGTCCCCGCCGACCGCCTGCTGGTGTTCAGCGTCGACCAGGGCTGGGCGCCGCTGTGCGAATTCCTCGGCGTGCCGGTGCCCGACGAGCCCTTCCCCAACGTCAACGACCGCGCCGAGATCAAGAAGGCGCTGCGCGGCATGACCCGCGGCGCCTATGTCATCCTCGCCGGCCTCGCCGTCGCCGCGGCCGCGGTGGCCTACGGCATCTACAGCCTGGTGGCGTGAAGTCGGCCTAGGGGCTGGCGGCCGCCTGGATGGCCGACCAGAACGCCGCGGTGCTGGCCGCGGCACCGCCGTCGGCGCCGCGGTCGCCGCGGCAGTAGATGTTGGTGGTGACGCCGACGATGGTCGGCGCGCCGTCGACCTCGGCCAGGATCGGCGAGCCGGAATCGCCGGGCAGCACGTCGCAGCTGTGGGTGAACCAGCCCTGAGGGTCGACGAAATCGGCGGCGCAGCCCTGGTGCGCGGTCAGGTCCAGCGGCCTGTCGGTACTGTAGCCGGCCTGGGTCAACGGCCCGTTCTCCAGCGCCCGCTCCGCCTGCAGCGGCGAAGCGACGGGCAGCGAGCCGGCCTCGCGCCCGATCGGGTCGGCCAGCATGACCAGCGCCCAGTCGGTCGACGGGCGCCAATGGCGCGCCGGGTTGTAGGTCGGGCTGATGGCGACGGCCTCCGCCCGCGATTCGGCCACCGCGTCCGCGGAGGTGACGCCGGCGATGAACCAGACGTCCGACGCGTCGATCGCGCCCTCGGCCAGGCCGGGGAAACAGTGGCCGGCGGTCAGCACCAGGTCGTCGCCGATCAGTGCCCCGCTGCACTGGCTGCCCGGGGTAAACACCACGCCGATCGCCGACCACGGATAGGCGACCGTGCCGACCAGCCGCCGGTCGTCCTCGCCGCCGAGGAAATTCTCGGGGATGGCGCCCGCGGCCAGGCTGCGCTGGCTGATGCCGCAGACCAGCTCGTCGGGCGGCTGGTCGGCCTCGTCGCGATATTGCTGATAGCCGGAGCGGATCAACACCAGGTCGCCGGCGAACAGCACCAGGATCAGGGCGACCGCGGCATAGGGCATCCAGCCGGTGGCGCGCATCAGTGCGCGCCCCGGGCGGCACCGTCGCGACCGCGCCCCCGGCCGCCTATTTCGAGACCGTCACCGACCACGCCGGCCCGGACTCGATGCCGAAGGTTCCGGCGAAATCGTCGTAGTTGAGGGCGAATGACAGGTTGCCCAGGCTGTTGAAATAGATCAGCGGGTCGCCCTCGGGCACGTCGCCGAACGTGGTCACGTAGGGAATCGCGCCCTGGTAGACCTGGGTGCCCTCGTGCGCGATGGCGACGTTGAGCACGTCGCCCAGCGCGGCGCCGAGCCGGTCGAAGGTGGCCATGTCGATGTTGGTCCAGACGTTGCCGTACTGGACGTCGAGCACCGGGACGGTGCCGCTGAGCACGCCGTCGGCGAAGGCCGGCTGCTGATAGGCGATCGCCTCGTGCGCGGTGCCCAGCGACGGGCCTACCTGCTCGAAGCCGATGGTGCCCGACGCCAGCCGCGCGGCGGTGTAGGAATAGACGTCGCGGCCGTGGAAGGTGAACGAATCCTCCGAGCCGGGCAGCCGGTTGCTCGCCTCGTCGATCTCGCGCACCTCGGCCAGGCCCAGGCTGTCGGCGAGCAGGGTCAGCGTGCCGTTGTCGGGCGTGACCACATAGTGGCCGCTGTCCAGGCGGGCGACGACCGACTTGCGGTCGGTGCCGACGCCGGGGTCGACCACCGAGACGAACACGGTGCCGGCCGGCCAGTAGGGCACGGTCTGGTTCAGGCGATAGGCCGCCTCCCAGATGTCGAAGGCCGGGATCTCGTGGGTCAGGTCCTCCAGCCGCAGCGTCGGGTCGACGCCGACGGCCACCCCCTTCATTTCCGAGACGGCGCCGTCCTTCAGGCCGAAATCGGTCTGGTAGACGACGATGCCGATTGTGTCCTGGGCCATGGCGCCCGCGGCGGCCATGGCGAATGCGACGGCGGCCGCGATTGGTGCGGCGGCGCGCGCGATCAGTGCCTGCATCTTGCCCTCGTCAACTTGCGCGTGAAGACCGGGGCGCCGAGGGTGGCCCGCCGCCGGACAAAGTCAAGTCCCGTCGGCGCGACCGGCCGATCGGTTCAGCAGGGACCGTTCTCGCAGATGCGCACGATGCGCGGGCCCGACGCGGTCGGGCGCGACACCACCGCCGGCGGCGGCGCAGCCGCCGTGCCGCTGCGGCCGGCGACCAGCATCTGGTACGTATCGAAAAAGGCGCGTGCGTCGGCGGCGGAGTTCGAGACCGCCTCGCCGTCGCGCACGCAGTGCATCGCCGAGGCCACGGCGAACACGAAGGTGCCGCCATCGCGCTCGACGAACAGCGGCGAGCCCGAATCGCCCGGCACCGTGTCGCAGCGATGCTCCAGCCAGCCGCCGTCGTGATAGCCCGTCACCCGGCAGTCGACATGGGCGCTGAGGTGGTCGGGCTGGTCGATGCTGTAGCCGCCCTGGCTGATCCGCCCCCAGCGACCGCGCGCGGCATAGTAGAGCGCGTCCTCGTCGAGGTCGCGCACCGGTATCGTGCCCGCCCGCTCGCCGATCGGGCGGTCGAGCAGCACGAAGGCCCAGTCGGTGCTCGGCGGACTCATCGGCCCGTCGTGCGAGGGCACGTAGCCCGGCGCCACCACCACGTCCAGCGCCGCCGCGTCGGCGACCATGTGGCGATCCTGATAGCCGGCGTAGAAATGGATGTCGGAGACGGCAATGGCGCCGAGCAGATAATCGGTCACGCAATGGGCCGCGGTCAGCACCACCGCGTCGCCGACCAACGTGCCGGAGCAGCTGTTGAGCGGTGTGGCCAGCAGGCCGATCGCCGACCATGGATAGCGGCTGCTGTTCTGGGTGTCGCGGTCGTCGTTGCCGAACAGCAGCTGGATGGTGGCGCCGCCCTCGGCGATGCGTTGCTGCGTCGTGCCGCAGAAATCGTCCTCGGCCAGCGCCGCCGTCACCGGTGCGGCGCACCAGGCCGCGAGCGCCGCCGCAACGGCGGTTCGGACTGCCTGCCCCATGCCGTTCCTCCCTTCTGGCGAACGGTTGCGAAGGCGGACACCATGCATCGGCGCGGCTTGCCAAGATGCTAACGCCGGGTAAAGGCGAAGCGGATTCCTTGCCAGCGCTCGCGCCGAACGGCTACACCGTCGCCAAACCAAGCGCGGGGGAAAGGGTCGGCCGTGTCAACGCACCGCAGTTCCGTGAAGAAGGTCGTCCTCGCCTATTCGGGCGGGCTGGACACGTCGGTCATCCTGCGCTGGCTGCAGGATACCTATGGCTGCGAGGTTGTGACCTTCACCGCCGACCTGGGCCAGGGCGAGGAACTGGAGCCGGCCCGGCGCAAGGCCGAGATGCTGGGAATCCGCGAGATCTTCGTCGAGGACCTGCGCGAGGAATTCGTCCGCGACTACGTGTTCCCGATGTTCCGCGCCAACGCGCTGTACGAGGGCACCTACCTGCTCGGCACCTCGATCGCGCGGCCGCTGATCGCCAAGCGGCAGATCGAGATCGCGGAGCGGACCGGTGCCGACGCGGTCGCCCACGGCGCCACCGGCAAGGGCAACGACCAGGTCCGCTTCGAGATCAGCTATTACGCGCTGAAGCCGGACATCAAGATCATCGCGCCGTGGCGGGAATGGGACCTGACCAGCCGCACCCGGCTGGTGGAATATGCCGAGCAGCACCAGATCCCGGTGCCGAAGGACAAGCGCGGCGAGGCGCCGTTCAGCCAGGACGCCAACCTGCTGCACATCTCCTCCGAGGGAAAGATCCTGGAGGATCCCTGGGACGAGCCGGACTACGACCTGATCCTCACGCGCATGGTCTCGCCGATGCAGGCGCCGGATCGGGTGACCGAAATCACCATCGACTTCGAGCGGGGCGACCCGGTGGCGGTGAACGGCCGGCGGTTGAGCCCGGCAAGCCTGCTGGCCGAGCTCAACCGGCTCGGCGGCGAGAATGGCATCGGCTGCATCGACATCGTCGAGAACCGCTTCGTCGGCATGAAGTCGCGCGGGGTCTACGAGACGCCCGGCGGCACCATCCTGTTCACCGCGCGGCGCGCGATGGAGAGCCTGACGCTGGACCGCGGCGCCATGCACACCAAGGACGAGATGATGCCGCGCTATGCGGAGCTGATCTACAACGGCTTCTGGTTCGCCCCGGAGCGCGAGATGCTGCAGGCCGCAATCGACCGGGTGTCGGAGCGGGTGACCGGCACCGTGCGGCTGAAACTGTACAAGGGCAACGTCATCGTCACCGGCCGCAAGTCGCCGAACAGCCTGTACAGCCTGGCCCATGTCACCTTCGAGGACGACGTGGTCTACGACCAGCGCGACGCGGAGGGCTTCATCCGGCTGAACGCGTTGCGCCTGCGGCTGGCGCGGGCGGCCGAGCTGGCAGCGGCGCGACCAGCCGGCCCGCCGCGCCGGAGCCGGTCGCCCCGCCGCACGCCCGCCACGAGATCGCCATCGAGTCCGGCCCGGCCGCACCCCGGCCGTCGGCCGAGCCGGCGCCGCCGACGACCATGTCCGTCGGCATCGCGGTGGAAACCCACGGCGCCCGGGAAGTGCCCGATACGCCGGCGCCGGCGCCTACCGAGCCGGCGCAGCCCGAACGACCGGCCGCGCCGGCGCAACCCGAACAGCCCGCCGCGGCGCCCCGCTTCGACCTGACCGAGGCGGCCGCCGCTACCGAGTCCGGCGAAGGCAAGGCGGCCCAGATCGCGGATGCGGTGACCAGGATGGTCGCCGGCCTGGGCGGCCCCGCTGCCGGACCCACCCCCGCCGGCCCGCTCGACAGGCCGGATACGCCGGCCGTCGGCGCCGACGTGGAGAAGAATGCGATGCTGAACAAGGCAACGATGCAGGTCGACAAGATCCTGCAGTACGGCAAGGCCAACCAGTTCTCGGACGCCAGGGCCGCCTATGACGAGCTGATGCGGATCGCGACCTCGCAGGAGGCGCTGCCGGAGACCAAGCTGGAACTGTCGCGCGGGGCGTTCAACCTGTTCGTGCTGCTGCAGCAGGCCGGCAAGGCCGCCGATGCCGACAAGGTGTTCGGCGACCTGCGCCGGCTCGCCGCCTCGCCGGGCGCCCTGCCGGAGATGCGGCTGCGCTTCGCCAAGGCCGCGGTCAACCAGGTCGCCGACTATGGCGACGAGGGCGACATCGAGCGCGCCGGCGCGCTGTACCGGACGCTGGAGGAGATGGCCGCCCGCATCGGCGGCACGCCGGAATCCAAGCCGGACATGCTGATCCTCGACGCCTGGTGGCGCGCGCTGGAGGTCTACAGCCCGCTGCTGGCGGCCGAGGACGATGCCAAGCTCGACGCACTGCTGGCCGGGATCGAGGCCGACGCGGCCCTGTCGGCGGCGGCGTCCTATCTCGCGGCATTGGCCGAGGAGCAGGCCGGCGGCGACTCCGCCGGCTGAGCGGGCGGCGGCGGGCCTGCGCGCCATCGTGGCGCCCGCCCCGGCAGCGCAGCCGGCGGCGACCGGCGGCAACGCCATGCTGCGGGTCGAAGGGCTGGGCCTCGCCCTGCCCGACCGCACGGTGCGCGCCGGCTTCGGCCCGCGCCCGATGCTCGACATCCTGACCGACGTCGACTTCAGCCTGGGCCGCGGCGAGACGATGGGCCTGGTCGGCGAATCCGGCTCAGGCAAGACCTCGCTCGGCCGTACGCTGCTGCGGCTGTACCGCCCCACCGCCGGGCGTATCCTGTTCGATGGTATCGATATCACCGGGCTCGACGAGGAGGCGCTGCGGCCGCTGCGGGCGCGGATGCAGATCATCTTCCAGGATCCGCTGTCGGCGCTGAACCCGCGCCAGCGCATCGGCAGCATCGTGACCCGCCCGCTCGCCGCCTTCGGCCGGCTGCCGTCGCGCGCGGCGAAGCGCGAGGCGGCGGCGCGGCTGCTGACCCAGGTCGGCCTGCCGGCCGCGTTCGCCACGCGCTTTCCGCACGAGCTGTCCGGCGGCCAGCGCCAGCGCGTCGGCATCGCCCGCGCCATCGCTCTGGAACCGGAACTGGTGGTCGCCGACGAGATCGTCTCCGGCCTCGACGTTTCCAGCCAGGCGCAGATCCTGGCACTGCTGCGCCGGCTGCGGCAGGAACTGGGGCTGGCGCTGATCTTCATCAGCCACGACCTCTCGGTGGTGCGGGTGCTGTGCGACCGGGTGATGGTGCTGTACCGCGGCGTGGTGGTCGAGCACGGGCGCTGCGCCGACGTATTCGCCCGCCCGCAGCACCCCTATACCCGCCGGCTGCTCGCCGCCGCCCCGCTGCCCGACGTCGACCCCGGTTGGATCGAGCGCGTCGAGGTCGTCGACGAGGCATAATCGTGCGACGGACTGGCCGATTGTTGCAGAATCTGAAATAGTCCGGCCGCAATGGGGCGGCGCAACGCCGTCCGCACAAGAACCGGCGGGGGCAGCATGAACATCTGGCGGGAGACACCGACCGGCCTGAAGGTCGGGCTGGTCGCGGGACTGATCCCGTTCGTCTTCAACATCTCGTTCCTCAGCACCAGCTCGGCCCCGGCGGCACCACCTGCAGCTATTTCGACATCGCCGCCGTGGTCGGCGGCGCGATCGCGATCCTGGCCGCCGGCAGCGATGCTGCAGGGCCGCGGCCCCATGGTCGAGGTGCGGACGGCGCCCGTGCTGCGCTACGGGCTGGGCATCGTCGTGGCCGCGCTCGGCGCGCTGCAGGTGCTGCGCGGCTTCGGAATCCTGTTCGGTCCCTGCAACTGAGCCCGGCCCGCGCCGCGCAAACGTCGTTTCGCGGCGCAGCGGCATATGCTTAAGATGCGCGATCACGAACATCATACAGGGGGTGCTTCGATGCGAAACATGCTGTTGGCGGCGGTCGCCGCCACCGGATTGTCGTTCACGCCGGCCGTGGCGCAGGACTTCTCGGCCGCGGTCGTGTTCGACATGGGCGGCAAGTTCGACCGGTCGTTCAACGAGGGCATCTACAACGGCCTCGAGCAGTTCAAGGCCGAGACCGGCATCGAATACATGGAATTCGAGGTCACCAACGAATCCCAGCGCGAGCAGGCGCTGCGGCGCATGGCACGCGACGGCGCCGAGATCGTGATCGCGGTCGGCTTCGCCCAGGCCCCGGCGCTGGAAGTGGTGGCGCAGGAGTTCCCCGACACCAAGTTCACCATCATCGACATGGTTGTCGACCTGCCGAACGTGCAGTCGGTGGTGTTCAAGGAGCAGGAAGGCTCGTTCCTGGTCGGCATGCTGGCGGCGATGGCCAGCCAGACCGGCAGTGTCGGCTTCGTCGGCGGCATGGACATCCCGCTGATCCGCAAGTTCGAGTGCGGCTACGAGCAGGGCGCCATGTACGTCAACCCGGACATCACCGTGCTGCAGAACATGACCGGCACCACGCCGGCGGCGTGGAACGACCCGGGCCGCGGCGGCGAGCTGGCCCGCAGCCAGTTCGACAGCGGCGCCGATGTGGTCTATGCCGCGGCGGGCGGCACCGGCCTGGGCGTCTACCAGGCGGCCGAGGAAGCCGGCAAGCTGGCGATCGGCGTCGATTCGAACCAGAACTACCTGCACCCGGGCACCATGCTGACCTCGATGCTGAAGCGGGTCGACGTGGCCGCCTACAACGCCTTCAAGAGCGCCTACGAAGGCACCTGGCAGCCCGGCATCCAGGTGCTCGGCCTGGCCGAGGACGGCGTGGGCTGGGCGCTGGACGAGCACAACCAGTCGATGATCACCGAGGACATGATCGCCGCGGTCGACGCCGCGTCGGAGGCCATCATCTCCGGCGAGCTCAGCGTCCACGACTACATGTCCGACGAAACCTGCACCTATTGAGCGGCCGCGCTTCGCGACCGTCATCCTGAGCGATGACCGCGCCCCATGAGTCCGCCGGCGGAGGAAACGCCTCCGCCGGCGGCGCCTATGCCATCGAGCTTGTCGGCATCGACAAGCGCTTCGGGCCGGTGCACGCCAACAAGGACATCAACCTGGCGGTGCCGCGCGGCACCATCCACGGCATCATCGGCGAGAACGGCGCCGGCAAGTCGACGCTGATGAGCATCCTGTACGGCTTCTACCAGGCCGACGCGGGCGAGATCCGCATCGACGGCCGGCCGGTCAGGATCAACGCGTCGTCCGATGCCATCGCCGCCGGCATCGGCATGGTCCACCAGCACTTCATGCTGGTCGAGCCGTTCACCGTCCTGGAGAACATCATGCTGGGCGCGGAGGGCGGCGCCGTCCTGCGCAAGGGCGTCGAGCAGACCCGGGCCGAGCTGCAGCGGCTGGAGCGCGAATACAGCCTGGAGGTCGACCCCGACGCCGTGGTCGGCGACCTGCCGGTCGGCGTGCAGCAGCGGGTGGAGATCCTGAAGGCGCTCTACCGCGGCGCCGAGATCCTGATCCTGGACGAGCCGACCGGCGTGCTGACGCCGCAGGAGGCCGACCACCTGTTCCGCATCCTCGCCACGCTGAAGGAGCAGGGCAAGACCGTCATCCTGATCACCCACAAGCTGCGCGAGATCATGGCGATCACCGACAACGTCTCGGTGATGCGGCGCGGCGAGATGGTCGCCGACCGGCGCACCGGCGACACCAATCGCGAGGAACTGGCCGAACTGATGGTCGGCCGCAAGGTGCTGCTGCGGGTGGAGAAAGGCCCGGCCAACCCGGGCGACGTCGTGCTGGCGGTGGAGAATCTGCGCGTGGTCGACGGCC
Source organism: Alphaproteobacteria bacterium (assembly GCA_041396705.1). Lineage (NCBI taxonomy): Bacteria > Pseudomonadati > Pseudomonadota > Alphaproteobacteria > Alphaproteobacteria bacterium. Next base: position 104,367 of record JAWKYB010000017.1, on the reverse strand, counting down.
TGGGCGTCGAGCGCGTGCGCAGCATCAGCTTCGACGTCCGTGCGGGCGAGATCGTCGGCATCGCCGGCGTGTCCGGCAACGGCCAGTCGGCGCTGCTGTCGGCGCTGGCCGGCGTGTCGCCGTTCACCTCCGGTGCCTTCCGTATCAAGGACGACACGGTCACGCCGCAGATGCACCTCGATGCCCGCGCGATGCGGCACAAGGGCATGGCCCACGTGCCGGAGGACCGCCACCGCGAAGGCCTGGTGACCGCGTTCGAGGCCAACGAGTGCACGATCCTGGGCTATGACGACAACCCGGCCTACGCCCGCGGCCCGTTGCTGGACTGGAAGGCGATCATCGCCACCTGCGCCGAGCAGATGGAGCGGTTCGACGTGCGCCCGCCGAACCCGCGGCTGAAGGCGGCCAACTTCTCCGGCGGCAACCAGCAGAAGCTGGTGCTGGCGCGCGAGATCAGCCGCAACCCGGAGCTGCTGCTGGTCGGCCAGCCGACGCGCGGCGTGGATATCGGCGCGATCGAGTTCATCCACAAGCAACTGATCGCGATGCGCGATGCCGGCGCGGCGGTGCTGCTGGTCTCCGTCGAGCTCGACGAGATCATGAGCCTCAGCGACCGCATCCTGGTGATGTTCGACGGCCGTATCGTCGGCGAGGTCGCCGGCGCCGCGGCCGACGAGCGCACGCTGGGCCTGATGATGGCCGGCATCAACCCGAACGAGGAGCAGGCCGCGTGAGCGCCGCCCGGGCCATGCCGCGCTGGGTCGACATCGGCCTGGTGCCGCTGCTCAGCGTGGTGATCGCCTTCCTGATTTCCGGCGTGATCGTGCTGGTGATCGGCCAGAATCCGCTGGAGGCGGTGGAGTACCTCGTCGTCGGCGCCATCGGCGACGGCTACAACCTGGGCTTCACCCTGTTCTACACCACCAACTTCATCTTCGCCGGGCTGGCGGTCGCGGTGGCGTTCCACTGCGGCCTGTTCAACATCGGCGGCGAGGGCCAAGCCTATGTCGCCGGCCTGGGCGTGGCGCTGGTCTGCCTGCACATGGAGGGCCTGCCCTTCGTGCTGATCCTGCCGGCGGCGATCGTCGCGGCCGCCCTGTTCGGCGCCGGCTGGGCCTTCCTGCCGGCGCTGTTCCAGGCCAAGCGCGGCAGCCACATCGTCATCACGACCATCATGTTCAACTTCATCGCCTGGTCGCTGATGAACTACCTGCTGGTCAACGTGTTCCGCGAGCCCGGCAAGATGAGCCCGGAGACGCGCGCCTTCGCGCCCGAGGCGCGGATGCCGAAGCTGAGCGAGCTGCCGGGCGAGCTGGGCGCGCTGTTCAAGAACACGCCGGTCAACATGGCCATCGTCTGGGCCGTGGTCTGCTGCGTGCTGGTCTATCTGTTCGTCTGGCACACGCGCTGGGGCTATCGGCTGCGTGCGGTCGGCGCCAACGAGACGGCGGCGGTCTACGGCGGCATCTCGCGGACCAAGGTGATCATCACGGCGATGCTGATCTCCGGCGCTCTGGCCGGCTTCATCGCCCTGAACGAGGTGATGGGCGCCAGCGGCCGGCTGATCAACGACTATGTCAACGGCGCCGGCTTCGTCGGAATCGCGGTGGCGCTGATGGGCCGCAACCACCCGGTCGGCATCGTACTGGCGGCACTGCTGTTCGGCGCGTTGTACCAGGGCGGCACCGAGCTGCAGTTCGAGATGCCGGACATCAGCCGCGAGATGGTGATCGCGATCCAGGGCCTGGTGATCATGTTCGCCGGGGCGATGGACAACATGGTGCGCCAGCCGATCGTGGCACTGTTCCGCCGGCGCCTGGCCGACGACGAGGACGCGCGCTAGCGCGGGCGGGAGGCGGGGATGGACACGATCAACTTCATCGTGCTGCTGCTCGACGCCACCATCCGGGTGTCGACCCCGCTGGTGCTGGCAGCGCTGGCCGGCCTGTTCGCCGAGCGCTCGGGCGTGGTCAACATCGCGCTGGAAGGCAAGATGCTGTTCGCCGCCTTCTTTGCCGGCGCGGTCGCCGCCACCACCGGCAGCCCATGGCTGGGCCTGCTCGCGGCCATGGGCATCGCGATGGCGCTGGCGCTGGTCCACGCGGTGGCCAGCGTCACCTTCCGCGGCGACCAGGTCATCTCCGGCCTGGCCATCAACTTCGTCGCCGCCGGCCTGACCGTCACGCTGGGCCATGCCTGGTTCGGCCAGGGCGGCAAGACGCCGGCGCTGGAGATCGGCCAGCGCTTCGCACCGGTCGACCTGCCGCTGGCGCAGTCGGTGGCCGACGTGCCGGTGCTGGGCCAGCTGTGGTCGGAGCTGATCAGCGGCCACAACGTGCTGGTCTATCTGATGTTCGTGCTGGTGCCGCTGGTCTCGTGGGTGGTCTACCGCACCCGCTTCGGGCTCCGGCTGCGCGCGGTCGGCGAGAACCCGGCCGCCGTCGACACCGCCGGCATCTCGGTGGTGCGGATGCGCTATCTGGCGCTGATCGTCTCCGGCGCGCTTTGCGGCATTGCCGGCGCCTATCTGTCGATCGCCGACGGCGCCTTCTTCGGCCGCGACATGACCGCCGGCCGCGGCTATCTGGCGCTGGCCGCGCTGATCTTCGCCAAGTGGCGGCCGGTGCCGGTGCTCGGCGCCTGCTTCCTGTTCGGCCTGCTGCAGTCGCTGGAGGCGCGGCTGCAGGGCTGGCAGGTGCCCGGCATCGGCGAGGTGCCGGTGCAGGTGTTCCAGGCGCTGCCCTATGTGCTGACGGTGGTGCTGCTGGCCGGCTTCATCGGCAAGGCGGTCGCGCCGAAGGCGATCGGCCGGCCCTATGTGAAAGAGCGATGAGCGCGCCGGCGACGCTGCCGGACGGGCTCGCGCCGCTGTTCGCGCGGGCGAAGGCGGCGATGGCCAACGCCTATGCGCCCTACTCGCGCTTCCCGGTCGGCGCCTGCCTGCGCTGCGACGACGGCGGGCTCTATGCCGGCTGCAACGTCGAGAACGCGGCCTATCCGGTCGGCCAGTGCGCCGAGGCCTCCGCCATCGGCGCGATGGTGACGGCCGGCGGCCTGCGCATCGTCGAAGCGGTGGTGATCGGCCAGGGCGAGGCGCTGTGCACGCCCTGCGGCGGCTGCCGCCAGCGGCTGGCCGAGTTCGCCGACTGGACCATGCCGATCCACATCTGCGGGCCCGAGGGCCTGCGCCGCACATTCACGCTGCGGGACCTGCTGCCGCACGGCTTCGGCCCGCACAACCTCGATGACTGAGCGCGCGATGAGCGCGACCCCGCCGCAGACGCTGATCGCTGCGAAGCGCGACGGCGGCACGCTGTCCGTCGCCGAGATCGAGGCGATCGCGCAGGGCATCGCCAGCGAGTCCTGGTCGGAGGCGCAGGTCGCCGCATTCGCCATGGCCGTGTTCCTGCGCGGGCTCGACCGCGGCGAGCAGGTGGCGCTGACCCGGGCGATGACCGCCAGCGGCGCCGCGCTGGACTGGACCGACCTGCGCGACGGCCGGCCGATCGTCGACAAGCATTCGACCGGCGGTATCGGCGACAAGGTCAGCCTGATCCTGGCGCCGGCGCTGGCGGCCTGCGGCTGCGTGGTGCCGATGCTGTCCGGCCGCGGGCTCGGCCATACCGGCGGCACGCTCGACAAGCTGGAATCGATCCCCGGCTATCGCTGCGACGTGCCGACCGACCAGCTGCAGCGCATCTGCATGGAGGTCGGCTGCGCCATCGTCGGGGCGTCCGCCGACCTGGTACCGGCCGACCGGCGGCTCTATGCCATCCGCGACGTCACCGCTACCGTCGCATCGCTGCCGCTGATCGTCTCGTCGATCCTGTCGAAGAAGCTGGCCGAGGGCCTCGACGCGCTGGTGCTGGACGTCAAGACCGGGTCCGGCGCGTTCATGGTCGGCCGCGCCGCGGCGCTGGAGCTGGCCGAGGCGCTGGTCGCGGTCGCCAACGGTGCCGGCCTGCCGACCATGGCGCGGGTCACCGACATGAACCAGGTGCTCGGCCGCACCGCCGGCAACGCGCTGGAGGTGGGCGAGTGCATCGCGATGATGCGCGGCGAGCCCGGCGACGAGCGGCTGATGCGCGTGACCTCGGCGCTGGGCGGCGCGGTGCTGGCCAGGGTCGGGGTCGCCGACAGCGCCGACGAGGGTGCGGCGCGGATCGAGCGGGCGATCACCGACGGGCTCGCGGCCGAGCGCTTCGGCCGCATGGTCGCCGCCCTCGGCGGCTCGGCCGACCTGGTGGAGGACCCGGACGCCTTCCTGCCGCGCGCTCCGGTGGTGCGGCCCGCGGTGGCCGCCCGCGCGGGCCATGTGCGCTCGATCGACCTGCAGGCGCTCGGCATGGCCATCGTCGGCCTCGGCGGCGGCCGCACCAGGCCGAACGCGCCGATCGACCCGCGGGTCGGGCTGACCGACGTGGTGGCACCCGGCGACCGCGTCGACCGCGGCCAGCCGCTGGCGACGATCCACGCGGCCGGCGAGGACGGCTGGCGGCTGGCGGCGATCCAGGTCGCCGCCGCCGTCGTCATCGGCGACGAGGCGCCGGAGCCGGCCGGCGACGCGGTGATCGAAGCGGTCGAAGCGGCGGCGTAGACGCCGGCCTCAGGCGTGCCAGCCGGCGCTCTTCAGGTCGCCGTTGAGCGCGGCGTGATAGAGGTGGATGTGCTCGGCGACGCCGACATGGCGCGGGTTGCCACCGGCGCACGGGTCGATCGCCGCCAACTCCGCCATCCGGTCGACCGCGGCCGGGTCGACCTTGAGCGCGGCCAGCGTGTTCGGAATCGCGATCTCGGCGCGCAGGTCGAGCACCCAGCGCATGAAACCGTCGAAGCTGCCGTCGAGACCCAGATAGCGGGCCAGCCGCCCGATCCGCTGCTCGATGACCGGCCGGTTGTACGCCAGCACATAGGGCATGACCACGGCATTGGTCAGGCCGTGGTGGGTGTGGAACAGCGAGCCGCAGGGGTGGGACAGCGAATGGATCGCGCCCAGGCCCTTCTGGAACGCGGTCGAGCCCATCGAGGCCGCGACCATCATGTGGGCGCGCGCGGCCATGTCCTTGCCGTCGCGGACCGCCGCGGGCAGCCAGTCCTTGACCAGCCGCACGCCTTCGACCGCGATGCCGTCGGCCATCGGGTGGAAGCCCGGCGCGCAATAGGCCTCCAGGCAGTGGGCGAACGCGTCCATGCCGGTGGCCGCGGTCAGGTGCGGCGGCAGCCCGACCGTCAGTTCGGGGTCGGCGACCACGCATTTCGGCATCATCGCCGGGTGGAAGACGACGATCTTGCGGTCGGCCCCGACATTGGTGATCACCGAGGCGCGGCCGGTCTCGGAGCCGGTGCCGGCCGTGGTCGGCACCGCCACCACCGGTGCCACCCGGTCCGCGTCGACCCGCTTCCAGTTGTCGCCGACATCCTCGAAATCCCACATCGACCGCGTCTGGCCGGCCATCAGCGCCACCGCCTTGCCGGCGTCCAGCGCGCTGCCGCCGCCCCAGGCGATCACACCGTCATGGCCGCCGGCCTTGAACGCCGCCACCCCGGCCTCGACATTGGCGCCGACCGGGTTGCCCTGCACGTCGGCGAACACCGCGGCCGGCATGCCGGCCTCGGCCAGCCGCGCCTGCGCGTCGGCGATCATCGGCAGGCCGGCGAGCCCGGGGTCGGTGACGATCTGCGGCCGCGCGATGCCGGCGTAGCGGCAGGCGGCGGCGATCTCCGCGATCCGGCCGGGACCGAAGCGGATCGTCGTCGGGTAGTTCCAGTTGGCCTTCAGCGTGGCGGGGTCGATCGACATGCGCGGTTAACTCCCTGTCCGGCCCTCGGCGGCCGGTTCTGCGTCTTCTCGATAGCCGGCCGCGGCCGGCGTGCGCAACGGCGGTCCGCCGGGTGCGGCAAAGACGGCGCGGCCGCCTGCCTTGCGGCGGCGGTCGCCGGGTGTCTTACTTGACCGAACGGCGTCGTTCGCCAGCACGATGGACATGCCAGGGGAGGAGACCATGAACGATCTGCTGCTGACCAACGCGCGCATCATCGACGGCTCCGGCGGCGCGCCCTTCGACGGCGACATCCTGGTCGAGGACGGCACGATCGCCCAGGTGCGCCCGGCCAACGTCGCCGCGATCGGCGGCGACCGGCTGGCGCGGGTCGACTGCGGCGGCCGCACCGTGATGCCGGGCATGGTCGAGGCGCACTGCCACATCTCGTTCGACAACATCACCTCGTTCGAGGGCACGATCATGACCCCGGTCGAGGACCAGGCGCTGGTCTCGCTGAAGAACGCGCAATTGCTGCTGCAGCGCGGCTTCACCAGCCTGTTCAGCGCCGCGGCGGCCAAGCCGCGGCTCGACGTCGCCGTGCGCGACGCGATCGAGGCCGGCCATTTCGTCGGCCCGCGCATCCGCGCCTGCAGCCAGGAGATCACGCCCTCCGGCAACCTGGGCGACGCCAATACCAACTACCTGACGCTGCCGCGCGCGATCGCCTTCACCGTGATCGCCGACGGCGCGGACGCCTTCACCGAGGCCGGGCGGCTGGCGGCGCGCGACGGCGTCGACACGCTGAAGGTCAACGTCTCCGGCGACCGCGACTATGGCCGTATGCACGCCTACAGCACGGTCACCGTGATCACCGACGCCGAGCTTGCGGCGCTGGTCGCGGTGGCCAAGCCGCGCAACATGATGGTGGCGGCGCACTGCACCAGTTCCGACGGCGTCAAGATGTGCATCCGCCACGGCGTCGACGTGATCTACCACGCCGTGTTCGCCGACGCGGAGGCGCGCGACATGCTGGAGGCGGCGAAGGACCGGGTGTTCGTCGCGCCGACCATCGGCTTCCCATGGTCGCAGATCAACCGGCACCGGGAATTCGGCCTGCCGATGCCGCCGCGCAAGCTCGCGCTGCTGCAGGAGGAGCTTGCAACGTTGATCGACTGCATGAGCGACCTGCGCAAGCGCGGCGTGCGCATCCTGCCCGGCGGCGACTACGGCGCCGGCATCACCAACCCGATCGGTACCAACGCCCGCGACCTGGAGCACTTCGTCGGCCTGCTCGGCTTCACGCCGATGGAGGCGCTCGTCGCCGCCACCCGACTGGGCGGCGAGCTGATGGGCGAGCCGGAGCGGATCGGCCGGCTCGCGCCGGGCGCCCATGCCGACCTGCTGGTCGTCGACGGCGACCCGCTGGACGACATCCGCATCCTGCAGGATCCGGACCGCCTGAGTGCGGTGATGATCGGCGGCCGTTTCGCCCGCTACGAGATGCCACAGGCGCCGCAGGGCCTGCGCGTCTCCGCCTGAGTGCCGGCCACGAAAAAGGGGCGCCGCGATGCGGCGCCCCAGAGCGGCAGACACGGCCCTGGCAACGCTCAGAGCAACAGGTTGTCGCCCTTCACGACGCGTTCCAGGTTGCCGTTCTTCTTGAGCAGCTCGTGATCCTCGCGGATCTCCCTGTTCTCCTGCTTGATCTGCCAGATGTGGAACAGCACCCAGAAGATCACGCAGGCGATGACCAGCCAGACTTCGATGCCGACGAAGGGATAGATCGCAGCGATCTCCTCGCCGTTCACGTTCTGCCAGGTCTCGACGGGTGTGGTGGACATGGTTCGGCCCTCCCTCAGTTCTTGGCCCGGACGGCGGCCATCGTCGCCTCTTCGATCTCGGCCTGGTCCAGCGCTTCCGTGTGATTGGCCGCGAAATCGAGGCCCGCCAGCTCAACGTCGCGCGGGACGCGCAACAGCCCGAAGGCGTTGAGGATCTTGGCCAGGATGAACATCGGCAGGAAGCCCAGCACGAAGAACATGATGATCGCGCCGATGGTGTTGCCCCACGGCGTGATCGGCGTCGCCTCGCCGTGGTAGCCGGCCGTCGCCGGATGGCCCCACAGCAGGAAGCCGGCGATGACCAGCCCGGCGAAACCGGCATAGCCGTGCACCGCCACCGCACCGACCGCGTCGTCGAACTTGAACTTGCGCTCGGCCCAGTAGTGCAGCTTGTAGGCTATCCAGGCGCCGACGCCGCCGACCAGCATCGATTCGATCGGATGGTAGAGGTCGTTGCCGGCCGACGCCGTGATGATGCCGGCCAGACCCAGCGAATAGGTCCAGAAGGCATCGCCCTTCGACACCAGATAGCCGACCATCAGGCCGCCCGACAGCGACATCAGGAAGTTGAACGTAATTGCCGACAGGGTGGTGGGCGTCAGATAGATCGTGGTCGCCGTATAGAAGGTGGCGCCGCCCTCTGCGGTGCTGCCGATGAAGTCGCTGTCGATGATCGGCACGTTGCAGGCGACATAGAAGCCCCAGAAGCCGGTGTAGATCAGGAAGATGCCGACCGTGACCAGCCATGGATTGTTCGGCGGGATCACCCGCGCGGTGCCGTCCGGCTTGAACCGGCCGACACGCGGGCCGAGCACGATCAGCGCGCCCAACGCGGCGCCGCCGGCGATGGCGTGGATGACGCCGGAGGCATAGGCGTCGTGATAGCCGAGCTCGGTGACCATCCAGCCGTCCGGGTGCCAGCCCCAGGCCGCGTCGATGATCCAGGTGACCGAGCCGATCAGCACCGCCATGATCCAGAAGGCGCCGGAGCGGATGCGCTCGATCACCGAGCCGGAGACGATCGAGGCCGCCGTCCAAGAGAACAGCAGGAACGCCGCCCAGAACACGCCGGTGATGCGGTCCTGCATGTGCGTGCCCATGTTTTCCGACCATGGCAGATAGGTCGCCGCCGCCTCGGGCAGGTCGCCGGTGATGCCGGGAATGCCGTTGGGAAACGCGAAATAGATCCACCAGCCGAACAGATAGAACGTGACGGTGACCAGCGGGATCAGCATCGTGTTCTTCATCAGCGTGTGCATCTTGTTCTTGTTGCGCGATGCACCGACCTCATACATGCAGAAGCCCACATGGATGAGGAACATCAGCGCCACGGTCACCCAGTAGTAGAACTCGGTGAAGATGACCGATAGCGCGCTATTCGGGTCAGTCATCCAGTCCTTCTCCCCCTCTCGCCCGCCTGGCCGGCGCAACGCTGCGCAGCCCGCGGAGCCTCCGTCATGGCCGCCGCGCCGGCTCGATGTTATCTGTCCCTTGTTCGGACTTGCGGCATTGCAGGAAAGCCGCGCGCGGATCGTAAACGTTTGCAAAATCCGTCGGCTACGGCAACGCCAAAAGCAAGATCGACCTGACCGCTGGCAAGAATCGAACCAGAAATCGACGGCCGCGCAGACCGGTTCATGAACCAAACCGTCAATCGTCGCTGCTGTCGACTTGGCCGGATTCGGCCTCGTCTGCACAATTATGCGGCGCATCGTTGTGCGTTTCGCGGCTGAACCCGGTTCGGCCCGCGAAGGCCGTGCGCAATGCCCCTTGTGTGCACCGCCCCACCTGGCAAACCCGTGTCGTGCCGGGCCTGCGCAGCCGCGGTGCGCTTACGCCGCCAGACGAAGGCAACGCCCGGGTTCCGTCCGACCCGACGCCCGAGCCCCAACTACATGACGCAGTGCGTAATTAACTAATTCCCAATCTCCGAATGGACAATAGGCACTCCTGCGTGTAGCTGGCCTTTCTCCTGTTCCTCAGCCATGGAGACATTGCCGTGTCGCTCGACCCGACCGCGTTCCGCGAGGCCAAGGATTCCGTGCATGTGCTGCCGTTGCGGACCATGCCGATCAAGACGCGAAGTCTGAGCGACGCGCTGCTGACCAAGAACATGCACCTGGAAAGCGTGGTCGAGCTGTTCTCCGGTCCGTTCTCCGGCCGCGGGCACATTCCGCCGCGGCAGCTGCGCCAGCATTTCGACTTCGGCGACGGCCGGCACGACGACTACGAGCTGATCCTGAAGCTGAGCGAGCTGGCCAGCTTCGACGTCTACAGCGTGCGCGTCGCGCTGCGCGACCTCGGCCTCGACGTCGACACCGTCCAGCACCTGCGGCTGTCGCCGGAGATGGAGCGCCAGGTCTCGTCGCATCTGGCCGCCTTCATCAGGCCGCTGATGGCGCAGGTCTACGGCCATGCCGACGACGGCGAGAAAAGCTTCGCCGACATCCTGAAGCTGTTCCAGAGCCCGGACGTGGCAACGGCGAAGACCAACCTGATGCGGCTGGCCGAGCGCCTGGAGATCGGGCTGTTCGACATCCCGCTGTTCCTGGCGCGCTATGGCGACGTCTATCTGTCGCTGTCCTACTACGCCTTTTGCCTCAGCCAGCTCGAGCCGACGCTCGCCGATTTCCTCGGCGTGCTGCGCACCCTGCCGGAAGCCCCCGGCTATCGCGGCAGCCGCGAGATCGCCCACGCCTGCCAACTGATCGAGCGCCGGCTGACCAACGCCCGCTTCGGCATCGCGCAGGTCATCGACATCTTCCGGGTCGAGACCCAGCACATGTGGTCCGACATCTCCAGCGCCAGCTTCCAGCGCATGGAAGACACCATCCGCCACTACCAGAAGGACATCGGCGGCTCGGTCTGCGCGCTGACCGTGAAGCTGAACAGCTGGCTCGCGCTGAAGGGCAAGCACCACCCGCCGCGAATCGCCGCCTTCGTGATGTCCGACATGCTGCGCGGCATCGAGCACGTCACCCAGGTGCAGTTCCGCGACCTGCGGGACCAGCCGCCGGCCGAGCCGGCCGAGGACTGCGTCATCGAGCTGTGAGGCGCAGACGCGCCCGTGCCGCGGTTGCAGCGGGCGGCGCGGGCCCGTAAGATCACGCATCCCTTGGGGAGTAGCCGCTTCCGCCGCAGGAAGGGGCGCGTCAACAGGCTTGGCCCGGACCGCTACGGTTCCGGTCCGTGGCGCGTCCGGCACCGCGCTTGGCGAGACCATGGGTCCGGCGCCCCGCGGGGTCGGGCGGCCGCCGGGCCTTGGCCTGCCGCCGACCCGGGAATGTGCCGATGGAAAGCCTGCTCGTCTCGACCGGCGTCGTCGCCCTGGCCGAGATCGGCGACAAGACCCAGTTGCTGGCGCTGCTGCTGTGCGCGCGCTTCCGCGCGCCGCTGCCGATCCTCGCCGGCATCCTGATCGCCACCGTCGCCAACCATGCGCTGGCTGCCCTGCTTGGCACCGCCGTCGGCGACTGGCTGCAGAGCGAGGCGTTGCAGTGGGGGCTCGGTGCCGGTTTCGTCCTGATGGGCCTGTGGACCCTGAAACCCGACCGGCTGGACGGCGACTCGGCAGGCCCGGCCGACCGCTACGGCGCCTTCCTGACCACCCTGGTCGCGTTCTTTCTGGTCGAGATCGGCGACAAGACCCAGGTCGCCACCATGGCGCTGGCCGCCCGCTTCCAGGACATCGCGATGGTCACGGTCGGCACAACGCTCGGCATGATGGCGGCCAACGCGCCGGTGGTCGCGCTGGGCGGCTTCGCCGCCGACCGGCTGCCGCTGCGCACGATCAGGCTGGCCGCCGCCGCGCTGTTCGGGGCGCTGGGCGCCCTGGTCTGCCTCGAGGCGGCGGGCGTCGCCCTGTTCTGAGCTGCGGTCGGCCAGGGCCGGTCAGAATTTCCGATAGGCCTTGTTCAGCGTGACCATCGGGTGGTTCGGCGACATCTGGAACTTGATCAGCATCTCGCGCGCCAGCATGTCGCGGTCCTGCTGATTGTCGGGCAGGTCGACCGACTCCGGAATGGTCACCCAGCCGTTGATGTTGCGGTCGAACACCGCCGGGCGGCCGTCCTCGTAGCCCATGTGCACGTCCTCGAGCCAGTTGAGGTCGTCCCAGCCCATGGTCTCCATGTACTTGGCCAGGAACGGCGTGATCTTGCCGTAGTCCGGCAGCAGGTTGACGTCGTAGCGATAGCCGATGTGCTGGCCGATCTCGCGCTCGCGGGTCGAATCCAGCCCCTCGCCCTTCAGGAAGCGATCGACGTCGCCGGCCTCGCCGCTGCCCTTGTAACCGCCCTTGCCTGCCATTGGTCGTCTCCCTAATCCGTCGCCGTCGCGAGCCGCCGGCTGGCGGCGCGCCTCGCGACGACGGTCAGCGTGCCGGCCGTTGCCGCGCGCACGCGCCTAGAGGTGGTGATAGTCGGCGACGCCGACGGTGTAGTCGGTGCCAGCCAGCGGCACGCCGGCCATCGCCGACGCCTCCATGGTCAGCGCGGCCAGATCCTCCGGCTCCAGGCTGTGGACGTAGGTCTTGCCGCAGGCCCGCGCCAGCATCTGGCACTCGATGGTCAGCGTGTGCAGGAAGTTGTACACGCGCTCCGCCGCCTCGTCGGGGTCGAGCCGCGCGCGCAGCGCCGGGTCCTGCGTGGCGACGCCGACCGGGCAGCGGCCGGTGTGACAGTGATAGCAATAGCCGGATTCGACCCCGACTTCCTTCTCGTAGTCGGCCTCTGGGATGTCCTTGTTGCAGTTCAGCGCCATCAGGGCCGAGTGGCCGATTGCCACCGCGTCGGCGCCGAGCGCGATCGCCTTGGCGACGTCGCCGCCGTTGCGGATGCCGCCGGCGTAGATCAGGCTGATCTCGCCGGACTTGCCGACGTCGTCGAGCGCGCGGCGCGCCTGGCGGATGGCGGCGATGCCCGGCACACCGGTCTCCTCGGTGGCCAGGTGCGGGCCGGCGCCGGTGCCGCCCTCCATGCCGTCGATGTAGATCATGTCCGGGTCGCACTTGGCGGCCATGCGCACGTCGTCATAGACGCGGGCGGCGCCCAGCTTCAGCTGGATCGGGATCTGCCAGTCGGTCGCCTCGCGGATCTCCTCGATCTTCAGCGCCAAGTCGTCGGGGCCCAGCCAGTCCGGATGGCGGGCCGGCGAGCGCTGGTCGATGCCGGCGGGCAGCGAGCGCATCTCGGCGACCTGGTCGGTGACCTTCTGGCCCATCAGGTGGCCGCCGAGGCCGACCTTGCAGCCCTGGCCGATGAAGAACTCCACCGCGTCGGCCAGCCGCAGGTGGTGCGGGTTGAAGCCGTAGCGCGACTGGATGCACTGGTAGTACCACTTCGACGAATAGCGCCGCTCGTCCGGGATCATGCCGCCCTCGCCGGAGCAGGTGGCGGTGCCGGCCATGGTGGCGCCGCGGGCCAGCGCGGTCTTGGCCTCGTAGCTGAGCGCGCCGAAGCTCATGCCGGTGATGTAGACCGGAATGTCGAGCTCCAGCGGTCGCTTGGCGCGCGGGCCCAGCACGGTCTTGGTCTCGCACTTCTCGCGATAGCCCTCGATCACGAAGCGGGTCAGCGTGCCCGGCAGGAAGGTCAGGTCGTCCCAGCTCGGGATCTTCTTGAACAGGCTGAAGCCGCGCATGCGATAGCGGCCGAGCTCGGCCTTGATGTGGATGTCGTCGATGACGTTCGGCGGGAAGATGAAGCTGCGGCCAAGCAGATTGACGTTGCGCTTCGTCTTCTTCGCCGCTGGCTGCTCGACAGGCACCGGCTGCTGTTCAACGGGCATGCTTCCTACTCCTCATTCCGTCATCGCGCGCCGCCGAAGGCGGTGTGGCGATCCAGGGTGGCTGCGCGGGCATCGGGCGGTGGCCTGGATTGCCGCGTCGCTCCGCTCCTCGCAATGACGTTCCGGTTTGGCGGCCTAGAGAATGAGCTTCTTCTCGGCCGGCTCGAGGTTGTCGTAGTTCCACAGCTGCTTGCCGGCGACGACCTTCTGGAAATGGTCGACGCCCTGCGCCGGAACCATGTCGTACTGCTTCAGCTTGCGGGTCAGCCACGACCGGTCGAGGTCGGTCAGCTCTGCCGGCACCGCGTCGACGCCGAGCGAGGCGATCTTGCCGCCGACGAAGATGGTGCCGTCGTACATCGAATCGCCCAGATTGGCGCCCGCGTCGCCGCAGATCACCATGCGCCCGCGCTGCATCATGAAGCCGGAGAAGGCGCCGGTCGACTTGCCGACGATGATGGTGCCGCCCTTCATGTCGATGCCGGTGCGCGCGCCGACCTGGCCCTTGCAGACCAGGTCGCCGCCGCGCAGGGCGGCGCCGAACTGCGAGCCGGCGTTCTTCTCGATGACGACGGTGCCGGCCATCATGTTCTCGGCGCAGGACCAGCCGACCCGGCCGGAGATGCGCACGTTCGGACCGTCGATCAGGCCGACGCCGAAATAGCCCAGGCTGCCCTCGAAATAGAGGTTGAGCCGGTTGAGGATGCCGACGCCGAGCGAATGCCGCGCCATCGGGTTCTTGACCACGATGGTGCCGTGCCCCTCCAGCATCAGCGCGCGGATCTTCCTATTGACGTCCGCGGTCGACATGTCCTTGGCGTCGAACTCGGCGCGCTTGTTGAAGTCGACGTCCGGCGCATCGGGATAGGTGAGGTTCTCGGCCTCGTCGGCCTCGAAAAAGCGCTGCTGCGTGCGACCGCGGAGCTGCTCGGTATGCAGCCCCATGTCATAGCTGCGCTCAACCTGGCTCTTCAGGCCTGCCATACCCGGACCTCCCCGTCATATGGGTCGAAGGTGTCGATTTCCTGCGGAAAGATGCGGCGGATCGCGATCTCCTCCGAGGCCAGCGCCACTGCATCGTCGCTCTCGTAGAGCACCATCGGCTTCGCGGCCATCACGTCCTTGGCCATGCCCAGCGAGTCCGCGGTCGCGACCAGATAGGTGAAGACGCCATCCAGCTCCTCGACCGACTGGCGCAGCGAGTCCTCCAGGCTGTAGCCGTTCTCCAGCTTGTCGGCGGTGTAGACCGCCAGCAGCTCGGAATCGCAGTTGGACATGAAGCGCTGGCCCTTGCGCTCCAGCTCGCGGCGCTTGGTCCAGTAGTTGGTCAGCTGGCCGTTGTGGACCACCGAGATGTCGGAATAGGGGTAGGCCCAGTAGGGATGGGCGGAGCGGATGTCGACCGCCGATTCGGTCGCCATCCGGGTGTGGCCGATGCCGTGGGTGCCACGGAACTTGCCGAGCCCGTACTGGCCCGCCACCGTGCCGGCGTCGCCCAGATCCTTGATCAGCTCCAGCCCGCGGCCGAGCGACAGGATCTCCGCCCCCGGCACGTCTTCGACATGCTGGGCCAGCTTCTTCAGGTCGCCGTCGTACTTCATCACGTAGCGGAAGGCGTATTCGGTGGCGTCGTCGGTCGAGGCGATCGCCACGCCGAGGGCCTCCAGCCGCTGGTCGACCTCCTTGCGGCGGCGCTTGACCTCCTCGTGGATGGCCAGGCCCTTCACCAGGTCCTCCTGCTCGGCGACCTTGAAGCGCATGACCAGATAGTCGTCGTCCGGCACGCCGTAGACCGCAAAACCGGTGCTGTCCGGCCCGCGATGCTTCAGCGCCTGCAGCATCGACGTCATCTCGGCGCCGATGTCGGCGCTCTTGCCATTGCGATGGATCAGTCCGGCAATGCCGCACATGCTCTCTTACTCCTCAGGCCAACGCCCCCTCCGCCGACGGTCCGGCGGTCAGGGCAGGCAGTCCAGATAGGTGTTCATGTCCCATTCGGTGGTGGTGTGCATGAAGCGCTCCCACTCGTCGCGCTTGTACTCGTCGTAGATGCGGTACATGTCGCCCGGCATCGCCGACTTGATGACGTCGTCCTTGGCCAGCGCGGCCAGCGAATCGCCCAGGCTCATCGGCAGGCGGCGCACCTGCTTGCCAGCCTCCATCGCCTGGTAGATGTTGCGGTCCTCCGGCGGGCCCGGGTCGATGTCGTTGCGGATGCCGTCGTCGGCCGCCTTGATGATCGCCGCCGCCATCAGGTGCGGGTTCACCATGGAATCGACCGCGCGGTACTCGAACCGGCCCGGCGCCGAAATGCGCAGGCCGGTGGTGCGGTTCTGGTAGCCCCAATCGGCGAACACCGGCGCCCAGAAGCCGGTGTCCCACAGGCGGCGATAGCTGTTCACCGTCGAGCACCCGATCGCGGTCAGCGCGGCCAGGTGGGCGACGATGCCGCCGACCACCTGCAGGCCGACCTTGCCCGGCATCTGCGGGTCGTCGGTGTCGGGCATGAAGGTGTTCTCGCCGCCGCGGCGGTACATGAACACCTCTTCCATGCCCGGCAGCGGGTCGTTGCGCAGGCTGTTCAGCTTGTCCTCGCCGCCGCGCCAGAACGAGATGTTGTGGTGGCAGCCCGAGGCCGACACGCCCATGAACGGCTTGGTCATGAAGCAGGCGATCAGGTTGAACTCGCGCGCGACCTGGGCGCAGACCTGGCGGTAGGTGGTCAGCCGGTCGGCGGTGCGCAGCGGGTCGTCGAAGGTGAAATTGAGCTCGAGCTGGCCGGGGGCGTCCTCGTGGTCGCCCTGGATCATGTCGAGCCCCATCGCCTTGGAGTACTCGATCACCTTCATGTAGACCGGGCGCAGCTGCTCGAACTGGTTGATGTGATAGCAGTGCGGCTTGGTCACGCCGCCGTTGGGCCGGCCGTTCTCGTCCTTCTTCAGCCACATCATCTCCGGCTCGGTGCCGTGACGCATGTGCAGGCCGCCGTGGTCGCGCTGGAACTGGTCGTGGATGCGCTTCAGGTTGCCGCGGCAGTCGGCGCTGAGGTAGGCGCCGGGGTTCTGCCGCTCCTCGCGGTTGCGGAACAGGGTGCAGAACAGCCGCGCCACCCGCTTGTCCCAGGGCAGCTGGCAGAACGTCTCCGGCTCGGGGATGCCGACCAGCTCCTTGTCCTGCGGACCGAAGCCGATGTACTCGCCGCGCCGGTTGGTGAACAGGTTGACCGTCGCGCCATAGACCAGCTGGAAGCCCTTCTCGGCCACCGACTCCCAGTGGTCCGACGGGATGCCCTTGCCGACGATGCGGCCGGTCACCGAGACGAACTGCAGGTAGAGATACTCGATGCCGAGCGCGTCGATCTTCTCGCGCACCTGCCTGACCTGCTCGTCGCGCCCTTCGGCTTGGACGAATGCCTCGATGTCCATCATGATCTGCCCCCTGCTCTCCTCACCGGCCGCTCGCGGCGCCCGCCGGCTCTTGCCTTGTCGGACCGGTTTCGCCCGTCGCGGTGCGGCGAACGACCGGACCATTGTGTGGCCCAATTCTGGACCAGTATGGACCTCAGTCTAACCAATCATGGCGCGCCTGCAAGCCCCCGCGCAGCGGCGCCGGCGCCCCGGATCAGCTCCAGGGGAACGGACTGTTCGAGGTCGGGTGCAGCTTGCCTTCGGCGAAGCGGCTGAAACGGAACGGTTCCAGCAGCCGGCTCGGCCCACCCAGGATCTCGTCGGCGACCAGCTGGCCGACGCCGATCATCTTGTAGCCGTGGTTGGAGTCGGCGATGACGTGGACGTTCTCGCGGAACACGTCGAACACCGGGAAGCTGTCGGGCGTGAAGCAGCCGATGCCGCCGGACGGCTCCTTCTTGTAACGGCCGATCTGGCCGGAGAAGCGTTCCTGGCAGTGGGCCAGCGCCGAGCACCACATGTGCGCGAAGTGGTCGTCGACGATGAATTCCGGCGAATCCGGACCGTAGGGGTCGACCGCGACCTCGTCGGCCGGGCGCTCGACCGGGAACGGCATCGCGCCGCCCTGCACGCCGCCGAAGTTGAAGTCGGGCTTGTAGTAGATGCCCCACAGCTTGTCGGTGATCAGCGAGCCGTCGACGTCGGAATAGAGCGGCGCGTCGGTGTCGACGTGGATCACCGGCGGCATGCGGCCGTCGTTGGTCTTCTGCAGCTCCGGGTCGACGCCCAGCGTGCCCTCCTGCAGGCTCCAGTATTTCCACATCGGCACGTCGCGCAGCATCTGGCCGTCGGGGCCCTTGATGTCGACCGTCTTCGGCAGCTCCAGCATGTCCCACAGGCTCTTCACCCAGGGGCCGGCGCCGATCACCACGTGGTCGCAGGCGATGCTGCCCTTGTCGGTCTCGACCGCGCTCACCGCGCCGCTGCCGTTGCCGGTCTTGAAGCCGACCACCTTGACGCCGGTGACGATGCGCACGCCCTCGTCCTCGGCCTTCTTGGCCAGGCCGTACATCGAGGCGGTGTTGTTGGCGTAGCCGCCCTTCTTCTCGTGCAGCACGCTGGTGATGCCCTGGGCGCGCCAGTCGCTGAGAATCTCCTTCATGTAGGCGGTGCAGGCCTTGTCGCCCTCGATGAAGTCGCTGTCGTAGCCGATCGCGCGCTGCTGCTCGAAGATGGTGGCGACCTGCGCGTGCATCACCTCCGGGCTGATCTGCATGTAGCCGACCGGGTGATAGTGATAGGCCTCCGGATCGCTCTCCCACACCGAGACCGAATGGGCCATCAGCTCGCGCATCGCCGGCTGGTAGTAGTTGTTGCGGATCACGCCGCAGGCGATGCCGGACGCGCCGGCCGCGATGCCGGCCTTGTCCAGAACCACGATGTCGGCCCCGCCGCCGCTGCCGCGCGCCTTCAGCCCCTTGGCCAGATGCATGGCCGTGCTGAGGCCGTGGATGCCGGCCCCGATGATCACGTAACGGCAGTGGGATGGCAGCGCCATGGATGCTCTCCGTGAGGCCGGGCAGCCCGCTGCCCGCGACGCCTTGCAGGCCGAACACTATGACCGTTCGGACCGGCTGCATAGCCAATACTGTACCGAAGCTTGATTTCGGTCCAAATTGGTTCATAATTCGGTCCACTTTGGTCAATTGCCGGCGGGCGCGGCGACGCGCGGTGTGCCCGGTGGCCGGGACAGGGATGACGCCCGATGAACGAGACCGTTGCCGTGGTGCGCGACACCAACGCAGGCCAGTCGATCGAGCGCAAGGGCGCCGCCTGGATCAAGCTGAAGCTCAGGCAGTCGATCATCGACGGGGTCTACGCCTTCGGCGAGCGGCTGCCGGCCGAGCGCCAGATGGCGCAGACCTTCGCCAGCTCGCGCGGCACAGTGCGCAAGGCGCTGGAGGACCTGTGCGAGGACGGGTTCATCGAGCGGCGCGTCGGCAGCGGCACCTTCGTCACCTTCTCCGGCCAGCCGGCCGACGCCGACATCGCCGAGATCACCAGCCCGATGGAGCTGGTGCAGGTGCGCCAGACCGTGGAGCCGGCGATGATCCAGCTGGCGGTGCGCAACGCCACCATGCGCGACATCGCGCTGATCGCCTCGGCGGTGGAGCAGCTTGAGCAGTCGATGGACCCGGACACCTTCACCCACTGGGACCAGCGCTTCCACCTGCTGATCGCGGAGGCGACCCACAACCCGCTGATGGTGCTGATCTATCGCCAGATCAACCACGTCCGCGGCCATGCCCAGTGGCGAGCCGCCAAGGACAAGGTGCTGACCGCCCACCGCATGGCGGTCTACAACGAGCAGCACCGCGCCATCTACGAACGCATCCGCGACCGCGATTCCGACGGCTCGACCAAGCTGATCCACGAGCACCTCGCCGTGGCCCACTCCGACCTGGTGATCGCCTGAGGACGGTCAGGCCGGCGCCGGCATCGGACTTCTGCTCGCAACCCATCGGCAGGGCGCAATGCGCTGGTGGCGCTTCGAACCGACCGAGCCGGTGGAGCGTCATGTCGAGGCCAGCCTGCGCAAACGCCTCGAGGCGCTGTCCGCGCGTCGCCGAGCCACGTGATCGACCGACTGCCACAGCCCCGGTTCGAAGGATCTAGGAACGGAGGCCGACCCGCCTATGAGCTGTCGCAGGCCGCGGCCCGCGAAAGCAGGAAGGCCCGTTCCCTCGCATTCCCGCTCAGCGCGGCGGCGCGCTCGAAACAGTGCCGGGCCTCGGCGGGCCGGCCGGCGCGGAACAGGCAGTCGCCTATGGCGGCCGGCAACGGCGCATAGCCGCGCAGCGCGGCGCACCCTTCCAGCGGGGCCAGCAGCGCGAGGCCGGTCTGCGGTCCGTAGGCCATGCCGTGGGCGATCGCGCGGTTGAGTTCGACCACCGGCGAAGGCATGGCGGCGCGCAGGCGGTCGTAGAGCCCGGCAATCCGGCTCCAGTCGGTCTCGCCGGCCGAACGCGCCCGCGCGTGGCAGGCCGCCAGCGCAGCCTGCAGCGCATAGGGTCCGTCGGCGCCGCCCAGGACCTCGGCGCGGGCCAGCGCGGCGAGGCCGCGCCGGATCAGCAGCCGGTCCCAGCGGGTGCGGTCCTGCTCGGTCAGGGGCACCAGCGCGCCATCAGCCGCGACCCGCGCCGCCTGGCGCGAGGCCTGAATGTCCATCAGGGCCGACAGGCCGTGCACCTCCGGCTCGTCGTCGGCGACGGCGACGAGAAGGCGGCCAAGGCGCCGCGCCTCGTCGCAGAGCGCAGGCCGGATCAGGTCCTCTCCGGCGGTCGCCGCATAGCCTTCGTTGAACATCAGGTAGACGGATTCCAGCACGGACCCGAGCCGCGCGCGTCGCTCGGCCCCGTCCGGCACCTCGAACCGCAGGCCGGCCCCGCGAAGCTGCCGCTTCGCGCGCGCGATCCGCTGCGCCATCGCCGTCTCGCTCGACAGGAAGGCACGGGCGATCTCGGCGGTGGTGAGGCCGCCGATCAGGCGCAGCGTCAGGGCAATGCGCGACGCCGGACCCAGCATCGGATGGCAGGCGGCGAAGAACAGCCTGAGCAACGGGTCGCCCAGGCCATCCTCCTCCGTCTCGTCGAATACGGTGACGCCGCCGTCCAACGCGGCTTCCGTGGCGATCTCCGCGTGCTTGCGGGCCATCATGCGGCACCGCCGGAAGCCGTCGATGGCCCGGCGCTTGGCCGCGGCCATCAGCCAGGCGCCGGGACGCGCCGGGACGCCGCTGCGCGGCCATTCGGCCAGCGCCGCCACCAGCGCCTCCTGCGCCAGGTCCTCCGCCAGGCCGACATCGCGCACGAACCGGGCCAGGCCGCCGATCAGCCTGGCCCGCTCGATGCGGAACACCGTCTCGATCGTTCGCGCGGTCTTGCCTGCCGCCGTCGCGTCGGCCCAGCCTTGCGGCGCCGGGGCGCCGTCAGCCGGCTCGGTCGCCATCTGCGGGCCCCGACGGGACGCAAGCCTGCGTCAGCCGCCTTTGCTCCGCTCGCGGATCTTGTCGAGCTGTTCGCCGAGATCCTGCGCCATCGCCTCGCCGAAATCGCCCGCCTCGACTACCGGCCGGATCTCGATCTCGCTCGGGCCCGGCATCGGGTTGGGGCAGCGCTTCACCCATTCCACCGCCTCGTCCATGTCCGGCACCTCCCAGAGCCAGAAGCCGGCCACCAGTTCGCGGGTCTCGGCGAACGGGCCGTCGACCACCGTGCGGCCGGCGCCGTCGAACGCCACCCGCCTGCCCTGCGACGACGGCCGCAGGCCCTCGCCGGCCAGCAGCACGCCGGCCTTGATCAGCCGGTCGTTGAATTCGCACATTGCCGCCAGCAGCTCGGCCGACGGCAGCGCCCCCGCCTCGCTGTCCGCGGTCGCCTTCACGATCACCATCACGCGCATCGCACCGTCTCCTGCACCGGCGGAGCGACCGACGCGGCGCTCCCGACATCTCGACGAACCAACACGGCGCAGCATGACATCGCTGCAGATTTTTTTTGGCGATGTGGTGCGACCGGCCTCGCGCCGCCGCCCGTCCTGCCTATCCCCGCGCGACCGCCCGCCAGCCGATGTCGGTGCGGTAGAAGCCGTCGGGCCAGTCGATCTTGCGCACCGCCTCATAGGCGCGGGCCTGCGCCTTGGCGACCGTGTCGCCGAGCGCGGTGACGCCGAGTACGCGGCCGCCGTCGGCGACCAGGCGCTTGCCGTCCTTGGCGGTGCCGGCATGGAAGATCATCACGTCCTCCGCCCGCGCCGCCTCGCGCAGGTTGCGGATCTCGGTGCCGCGGACATAGTCCGACGGATAGCCGTTGGCGGCCATCACCACGCACAGCGCGGCCTGCTCGCGCCAGCGCAGCACCACCTGGTCGAGCATGCCGTCGACCGCCGCGATCAGCACCGGCGCCAGGTCCGACTTCAGCCGGGTCAGCAGCACCTGTGCCTCGGGGTCGCCGAAGCGCACGTTGAATTCCAGCACCTGCGGCCCCCTGGCCGTGATCATCAGGCCGACGAACAGCACGCCGACGAAGGGGGTGCCGGCTTCCGCCATCTCGGCCACCACCGGGCGGACCACCCGGTCCATCACCATCGCCTCCAGCGCCGAATCCAGTATCGGCGCCGGCGAATAGGCGCCCATGCCGCCGGTATTCGGCCCCTTGCCGCCGTCATAGGCAGCCTTGTGGTCCTGGGCCGAGCCCATCGCCACCGCCGAGCGGCCGTCGCACAGCGCGAAGAAGCTGACCTCCTCGCCCTCCAGGAACTCCTCGACCACGATCTCCGCGCCGGCCGGCCCGAAGCTGCGCTCTTCCAGGATCGCGTCGATCGCCGTCTCCGCCTCCGGGATCGAATGGCAGATGATCACGCCCTTGCCGGCGGCCAGCCCGTCGGCCTTGACCACGATCGGCGCGCCGTGGCGCATGACGAAGGTCTTGGCCTCCGTCGCCGCGGTGAAGCGGCCATAGGCGGCCGTCGGCGCGCCGACCTTCATGCAGATGTCCTTGGCGAAGCCCTTGGAACTCTCCAGCCGCGCCGCCGCCGCGGTCGGCCCGAAGGCGCGCACGCCGGCCGCCTGCAGCCGGTCGACCAGGCCGGCGGCCAGCGGCGCCTCAGGCCCGACCACGACCAGGTCGATCCCCTCCTGCTTCGCGAACGCGGTCAGTTTCTCGGTGTCGTCGGCACGGATCTTCACGCAGGTGGCGTGGGCGGCGATGCCGGGGTTGCCCGGCGCGCAATAGATCGCGTCGACCATCGGCGAGGACGCCAGCGCCCAGCACAGCGCATGTTCGCGCCCGCCCGAACCCACCACCAGGAAACGCATGCCGACCCCACTGCCGTTGCCGTATCGTGGCCGGGCGCGTGCGACAGACGGTTGTCACGCGCATGTCATGCCGGCCATGTCTTATGGTGTCCTGGCATGAGTCGTGCCAGCCACCGCAAGCGGGACACCGCATAGCAGCATGTCGGAGCAATCGCCACCTGCCGGACCCGATTCCGAGGACGGCTTCGCCGGCGCCGGCGGCAATGCGCCGGTCGTCAGCGTCGGCGACCTCGCCCGTCGGGTGAAAGGCACCATCGAGGACGCGTTCGGCTATGTGCGCGTCCGCGGTGAAATCTCGCGGCCCAGCTTCCCCGGCTCCGGCCACTGCTACCTGCGCCTGAAGGACGAGGACGCCGTGCTCGACGGCGTCATCTGGCGCGGCGTGCTGGGCCGGATCGGGCTCAGGCCCGAGGAGGGGCTGGAAGTGATCGCAACCGGCCGGCTGACCACCTATCCGGGCCGCTCCAGCTACCAGATCGTCATCGACCGGCTGGAGCTGGCCGGCGAGGGCGCGCTGCTGAAGCTGCTGGAGGACCGCCGCCGCAAGCTGGCCGCCGAGGGCCTGTTCGACGCCGAGCGCAAGCGGCCGCTGCCCTATCTGCCCGACGTCATCGGCGTCGTCACCTCGCCCACCGGCGCGGTGATCCGCGACATCCTGCACCGGCTGGCGGAGCGCTTCCCGCGCAGGGTGCTGGTCTGGCCGGTGCTGGTGCAGGGCGAGGGCGCGGCGGCGCAGATCGCCGCCGCGATCGCCGGCTTCAATGCGCTGCCCGCCGACGGCTGGCCGCGCCGACCCGACGTGCTGATCGTCGCCCGCGGCGGCGGCTCGCTGGAGGACCTGTGGGCGTTCAACGAGGAGGTGGTGGTCCGCGCCGCCGCCGCGTCGCAGATCCCGCTGATCTCCGCCGTCGGCCACGAGACCGACACCACCCTGATCGACCATGCCGCCGACCGCCGCGCACCGACGCCGACCGCGGCGGCCGAAATCGCGGTGCCGGTGCGCGCCGACCTGATGGCACGGGTGGCGGAGGACGGCGGCCGGCTCGCTGCAGCCGCGCGCCGCGCCACGCTCGGCCGCCAGCGCGACCTTGCCGGGCTGGCCCGCGGACTGCCCGATCCGCGCCGGCTGCTGGAGACGGCGTGGCAGCGTCTCGACGACCGCGCCGAAAGCCTGCGCAAGGACATGCGCGCAGACCTGCAACGGCGCAGCCATGCCCTCGGCCTCGCCGCCGGCCGGCTGAAGGACCCGCGCCAGCGCCTGGCCGAGCAGCGGGCCGCTCTCCGCCTCGCCGCCCAGCGCCTCGCGGCCGCCCATGCCGCCCGCCTGGCGGCAAGCCGGGCGCGGCTGGACCGCATCGCCGGCCGGCTGACGCTGGCGCCGGTGCGGCGCGAGCTCGGCCATGCCCGCAGCGGCCTGCCGCAGCTCGACGGGCGTCTGATCCGCGCGCGCGACGGCGCCCTGGTCCGCGCCCGCGACCGGCTCGGCCGGGCCGGTCCCCTGCTGGAGAGCCTGTCCTATCGCGCGGTGCTGCAACGCGGCTTCGCGGTCGTCCGCGACGATGCCGGCCAGCCGGTGATGTCGGCCGCCGGCACGCGCAGCGGCGCCCGCGCCTGGCTCGAGTTCCGCGACGGCCCCGGCGCCATGGTCCCGGTCGCGGTGACCGGCGCGCCCGGTCCGCGCCAGCCCGTCGCGGCCGCGCCCAGGGCGGCACGCCGCGAGCCGCCGCCCGCCGCGCGGCAGGACGACCTGTTCGGCAACGGAGACTGAGCATGGATGCGGACCGGATCGTCGACGACCTGCTGCTGCGCCTGCAGACGCGTGGCGGCCATGCCTATTTCGGAGAGGCGCTGAGCGAGACCGCCCACATGCTGCAGGCCGCGGCCGGCATCGCCGCGGCCAGGCCCGACGACCATGCCACCATCGCCGCCGGCCTGCTGCACGACATCGGCCACCTGCTGCACGACCTGGGCGAGGACGCGGCCGAGCGCGGCATCGACGCCGGTCACGAGGAGATCGGCTCCGACTACCTGGCGCAATGGTTCGGCGCGGCGGTGACCGAGCCCGTGCGCCTGCACGTGGATGCAAAGCGCTATCTGTGCGCGGTCGCGCCGGACTACGCCGCCGGGCTGTCGCCGGCGTCGGTGCGCAGCCTGGCGCTGCAGGGCGGGCCGATGGACGCCGCCGAGGCGGCCGCCTTCGCCGCCGGGCCGTATGCCGAGGCCGCCGTGCTGTTGCGGCGATGCGACGACGCCGGCAAGGACCCGGACCGCGCCTGCCCCGGGCTCGACCACTATCGCCCGATGCTGAAGGCGTTGCTGCGCCGCTGAGTGCGGCCCCGCCGTCGCGCACGGCTTGCATCGCGGCCGCGCTTCGTTATCTCTTGGCGGCCATCGTCCCGGCCAACCCGGTCACAGCGGAAGCGAGCCCGTCGCGTCACCATGCCGTTGATGCACCCGCAGATTGCGCTCGAGCTGTGGCGCCTGGCCCTGATCGAATCGGTCCGTCGCGAAGAGCCGGACCTGACCGCACGCCAGCTGGCCGTGCTGTTGACCGTCTACAAGACCGAGCCGCCGCACACCGTGCGCGGGCTGGCCGAGCTGTTGAACGTCGCCAAGCCGGCGATCACCCGCGCCGTCGACCGGCTGGGCCGGCTGGGTCTCGTCCGCCGCCGGCGCGACGATGCCGACCGCCGCAACGTGCTGATCCAGCGCACGGTCAAGGGCTCGGTGTTTCTCAGCGAGTTCGGCGAGCTGATCGCCGCCGCCGAGCGGTCGCTCGACGGGACCGGAGCGAAGCACGATGCCGGCTGACGCGAAGCCGGTGCGGCTGGCACGCAGCCTGCTGGTCGTCCCAGCCTCCAGGCCGGAGTTCTTCGCCAAGGCGGCAGCGGGCCCGGCGGACGCAGTGCTGATCGACCTGGAGGATTCGGTGCCGGCGGTCGACAAGGTCGCCGCCCGCGCCCGCGCCGCCGAAGCGATCGACGCGCACGACTGGGGCGCGAAAACGGTGTCGCTGCGGGTCAACGGCCTGGCCACCGCCCTGACTGTCGGCGACATCACCGCCGTGCTCGAGCGCGGCGCCGGCCGGCTTGACCTGGTCATGCTGCCGAAGGCGGAGAGCGCGGCCGACATCCGCTTTCTCGATACGCTGGTCGACCAGGTCGAGCGCGCCGCCGGCCGCGGGCGCCGGCTGGGGCTGGAGGCACAGATCGAATCGGCGCGCGGACTCGCCGACGTGCACGAGATCGCGGCGGCCAGCCCGCGGCTTGAGGCGCTGCACTTCGGCCCGGGCGACTTCGCCGCCTCCGCCGGTATCCGCTCCACCGCCATCGGCGGGCCGGTCGCCGGCTACGGCGTGCTGGCAGCCGACGAGTGCACCGACGCGCGCCGCTTCCATCCCGGCGACATCTGGCATTACGCGACCAGCCGGCTGGTGGTGGCGGCCCGTGCCGAGGGGCTGCGCGCGATCGACGGGCCGTTCGCGGCGCTGGGCGACGGCGACGGGCTCGCCGCCGACGCCCGCCGCGGCGCGGTCCAGGGCTTCGACGGCAAATGGGCGATCCACCCGACGCAGGTCGGCGCGATCAACGCCGCCTTCGCCCCCGACCCGGACGAGGTCGCGCGGGCCCGGCACATCGTCGCCGCGCTGGCCGAGGCCGCCGACCGGGGCAGCGGCGCGGTTGCATTGGACGGCCGGATGATCGATATGGCATCGATAAGACAGGCAGAGGCCCTGATCGCCGTCGCCGACCGCATCGCGGCGACGGCAGCTCAAGGGTAGGCCCGGGCAGACGGACATCCCCCCATGCGTCATTTCCTGGAATTCGAGAAGCCGATCGCCGAGCTGGAAGGCAAGATCGCCGAGCTGCGCCACCTGTCCGACGACGGCGAGGTCAATATCGCCGAGGAGGTCGCCAAGCTGCAGGCCAAGGTCGACCGCCAGCTGCGCACCACCTATGCCAAGCTGACGCCATGGCAGAAGACCCTGGTCGCCCGCCATCCCGACCGCCCGCACTGCCTGGACTACGTCCGCGGGCTGATCACCGACTTCACCCCGCTGGCCGGCGACCGGCTCTATGCCGACGACAACGCGATCATCGGCGGTCTCGGCCGCTTCCGCGGCCAGTCGGTGGTGGTGCTGGGCACCGAGAAGGGGCACGACACCGAGACGCGGGTGAAGCACCGATTCGGTGCCGGCTATCCGGAAGGCTATCGCAAGGCCCGCCGGCTGATGGACATGGCCGACCGCTTCCATCTGCCGGTGATCACCTTCGTCGACACCGCCGGCGCCTTTCCCGGAATCGACGCCGAACAGCGCGGCCAGGCCGAGGCCATCGCCCGCGCGATCGAGTCCTGCCTGGCCCTGCGCGGCCCGCTGGTCAGCGTGATCGTCGGCGAGGGCGGCTCCGGCGGTGCCATCGCGCTCGCCACCGGCAACAAGGTTTTCATGCTGGAGCACTCGATCTACTCGGTGATCTCGCCGGAAGGCTGCGCGTCGATCCTGTGGCGCAGCAGCAACCACGCGCAGGAGGCGGCCGAGGCGCTGAAGCTGACCGCGCAGGACCTGCAGCAGCTGAAGGTGATCGACGGCATCGTCGACGAACCGCTCGGCGGCGCGCACCGCAACCCGCCGATGGCGATCGAGGCGGTCGGCCAGCAGGTGGACTCGGCGCTGTCCGAGCTGGGCAGCATGGACCCCGGCGTGCTGCGCGCCCGGCGCCGGTCCAAGTTCCTGGACATGAGCCAGCCGGCCCAGGCCTGACCGGCGCACCCCGTCGACACGGCGCGCTGGGCCGCCTGCGCGGATCGGCACGCTTGCCTGCCGGCGGCGATGCGTTTCTTATGGGCCGAACGGCGGCGACGACCGCCCGAGGCGACCGAGGGAGGAATGCGATGGGCCGGGTTGCACTGGTCACTGGCGGCACACGCGGCATCGGCGCTGCGATCTCCACCCGGCTCAAGGCCGACGGCTGCACCGTGGTCGCCAACTACGGCGGCAACGACCAGGCGGCGCAGGCCTTCCGCGACGAGACCGGCATCGCGGTCTACAAGTTCGACGTCTCCGACTTCGACGCGGTCCAGCAGGCGATCGCCAAGATCGAGGCCGAGGTCGGCCCGGTCGACATCCTGGTCAACAATGCCGGCATCACCCGCGACGCCACCCTGCACCGGATGAGCCACGAGCAGTGGCAGGCCGTGGTCGACACCAACCTCGGCTCGTGCTTCAACCTGTGCCGTGCCGTCATCGACGGCATGCGCAACCGCAGCTTCGGGCGCATCGTCAACATCGGCTCGATCAACGGCCAGGCCGGCCAGTACGGCCAGGTCAACTACGCCGCCGCCAAGTCCGGCATCCACGGTTTCACCAAGGCGCTGGCCCAGGAAGGCGCGGCCAAGGGCATCACCGTCAACGCGATCGCACCGGGCTATATCGATACCGACATGGTGCGCGCGGTGCCGCAGAACGTGCTGGAGAAGATCGTCGCCCGCATCCCGGTCGGCCGGCTCGGCCATGCCGAGGAGATCGCGCGCGGGGTCTCGTTCCTGGTGTCCGACGAGGCCGGCTTCATCACCGGCTCGACCCTGTCGATCAACGGCGGCCAGCACATGTACTGAGGGCGCCGGCGCGCCCAACGCGGAGGGCCGCAACGATGGATTCCAGCATGGCCGGCCGCAAGGTGCTGGTGACCGGGGCCTCGTCGGGCATCGGCCGCGCCGCGGCGATCGAGCTCGCGGCCCGCGGCGCCGCCGTGATGGTCAACCATTGGCGCGACGCGGCCGGCGCCGAGGCGACGCTGGCGGCGATCCGCAGCGATCGGCCCGACGCCCTGGCCGACAGCGTGGAGGCCGACGTCGCCGATGCCGACGCGGTCGAGGCGATGTTCGCAAAGATGGACCGGGTTTTCGGCGGCATCGACATCCTGGTCAACAACGCGGGCATCAAGCGGCCGGCGGACCCGATCGACTATCCGGTGGAGAACCTAGACGCGGTGCTGGCGGTCAACCTGCGCGGCGCCTTCCTGGTGGCGCAGGCCGCGGTCCGCCGTTTCCTCGCCCACGCCGTGCGCGGCGTCATCGTCAACACCTCCAGCATCCACGAGGTGGCCGAGCACACGCCCGACATCGGCTATGCGATCAGCAAGGGCGGGCTGGCCATGCTGACCCGGACCTTGGCCGCCGCCACCGCCAGCCACGGGATCCGCATCAACAGCGTCGGCCCGGGCGCGACCCGGACCGCGATGAACGCGGCGTGGGAGCGCGAGCCCGAAGCGCTTCGCGCCATCGAGCGGCGGATCCCGATGGGCCGCGTCGCCGAGCCGGAAGAAATCGCGAAGGCCATCGCCTTCCTTGCCGGCGACGATGCCAGCTACATCACCGGCCAGACGCTTCACGTCGACGGCGGCCTGCTGCTGTAGCGGCCCGGCGTCCGGTCGATTGCTGCGGCCTGACGAATCCCCGCGCCTGCGGCGGCCCATCGTGCTAAATCGCGCGGCATGACTGACGAGCCGACCCCGACGCGGCGGCCGCGCGGCACCCGGCTCGGCACGGCCGGCGGCCTGGCCACCGCCGACCTGTTCTCGCCGCCGCTGCT
The DNA here is from genome assembly GCA_041396705.1 of Alphaproteobacteria bacterium. Taxonomy (NCBI): domain Bacteria; kingdom Pseudomonadati; phylum Pseudomonadota; class Alphaproteobacteria; species Alphaproteobacteria bacterium. Next base: position 75,103 of record JAWKYB010000017.1, on the reverse strand, counting down.
GTCGATCCTGGCGACGACGGTGCTGCTCAACCTCGCCCTGCTGCTGGGCCTGTGGTTCGGCATCCGCTACCTGCTCGAGGAGACGACGTTCTTCAGCGCCGGCTGGCTGGAGTGGATCGTCGACACGCTGGGCGGGCTGGCCAGCGTGGCGCTGCTGCTGATCCTGTTCCCGGCGCTGGCGACGATGATCCTCGGGATGTTCCTCGATTCCGCGGCGTCCAAGGTGGCGCGCCGGCACTATCCCTGGCTGCCCGCCGGGCGCGACCAGCCCTTCGGCGAGATGCTGGCCGAAACCGTCCGCTTCCTCGCGGTGATGGTGGTCGCCAACCTGATCGCGCTGCCGGTCTATCTGTTCGTGCCGGCGCTCAACGTCGTCGTGTTCTACGCGCTGAACGGCTATCTGATCGGCCGCGAGTATTTCGAGCTGGTCGCGGTGCGCTATCTGCCGGGGCCGGAGGCGCGGCGCCTGCGCGCGCGCAACCGCATCCCGATCTTCCTGGCCGGCGTACTGGTCACGCTGGGCCTCAGCATTCCCTTCCTCAACCTGGTGGTGCCGCTGTGGGCGACGGCGCTGATGGTCCACGTCACGGCCGGCATCCTGCCCGACCTGCGCACCGAAGCCTAGCCGACGGGGCTGTCCGCAGCCGGGTCGGGTGCCGCGTCGGCCGCCACCGCCTGCAGCGCCTCAGGCCGGATCAGGCCCAGTGCCGCGGCATTTTCCGCCATCGCGACGGTGCTGTCCGACAGCAGAAACGGCACCGCGGTTTCCACAGGGCCGCCGCCGAGCGCGCGGATCGCGGCCGCCCGGTCGGCGCCGGCGCCGACGTCGCGGATGTAGATCGCCCGCACACGGCCGGGATAGCGGCGCACGATCTCGGCATAGAGCTCCGGATCGTGCTGGCCGCTGTCGCCGATCAGCACCGCCGGCCGGCCGGCATAGAGGTCCATGATGTGCGCGACCAGGCTGCGCTTGTGGTCGCGCGCCCGCCGCGGCAGCGGGCTTTGCAGGGTCAGGCCCCACTCGCGCAGGAACATCACCGGGCCGCCGGGAATGCCGTGCAGGGTGAAGAACGCCTCCAGCACGTCGTAGATGCTCCACGGCGCCCGCGACACGAACAGCATCGGGTTGCCCGCAGCGCCGGCGCCGCCCTCGTGCAGCGCGCGATAGAAGGCGCCGACGCCGGGGAAGGTGAGCCGGCTTTCCGCCGGCTTGAAGAACAGCTGCCACATCATCACCGCCGCATTGGCGACGCCGGTGTGCATCACGGTGTCGTCGATGTCGCTGATCACGACGAAGTCGCTGGACGGCGGCGCCAGATAGACCGCACCCTCGGCCGTGACCGTCGGCGCGCCGTCGCGCCCGAGCAGCTCCACCGCCACCCTATGCCAGGGCGAGGCATCCGGCCGCAGGGCGAGCCCGCGCCAGTGCAGGCGGAAATAGCCGTCGCGGTCGGTCTCCGCGGTCAGCGCATGGCCGTCCAGGGTGGCGCGCACCATGGCGCCGCGCGCGCCCCAGCGCAGCAGGCGGCGGCCCAGCGCCCGCAGGTTGCCGGCCGGCTCCGGGCCTTCGATCGCGGTGGCGCCGGCCAGCTGGCGGAACACGCGGCCCATCAGGAACGCCTCGCTGTCGCTGGCATAGCCGCGATAGGGCCTGAGCGCATAGGGCCCGGCCTGGCCGAAACGGCGCACCGGCCTGCCCAGCACCCGCAACAGCCGCCGCAGGCCGCCGCCTTCCGCCATCGTCGCTCCCTCGCTTCGCAATCGATCCGTCAAGGGTAACCGATTCGGCGGCCGAACGATCCCGTGCACTGGCCGGACGCCTGGGATGCCAACCCGGCGTGGCATTCCTGACAGCGATATGTCAGTAGCACGACCGCGCTTTCATTGGCCAACGCATCGCCGGCGGCCTATATTGCCGCCATGCAGCCGCTGGCCGTCCAGCACCCGGTCGAATGGGTCCCGCCCGACAAGCTGCCGACGCCGGAGCGCGGCGAGCGGTTCGCGGTCGATTCCGATTTCGTCCCGGCGGGCGACCAGCCGCAGGCCATCGCCGAACTGGTCGCCGGGCTGCAGGCCGACGAGCGCAACCAGGTGCTGCTGGGTGTGACCGGCTCGGGCAAGACCTTCACCATGGCGCATGTGATCCAGGCCGTGCAGCGGCCGACGCTGATCATGGCGCCGAACAAGACCCTGGCCGCGCAGCTCTACGGCGAGATGAAGAAGTTCTTCCCGAACAACGCGGTCGAATACTTCGTCTCCTACTACGACTACTACCAGCCGGAGGCCTACGTCCCGCGCTCGGACACCTATATCGAGAAGGAATCGTCGATCAACGAGCAGATCGACCGCATGCGCCATTCCGCCACCCGCGCGCTGCTGGAGCGCCGCGACGTCGTGATCGTGGCCTCGGTCTCCTGCATCTACGGCATCGGCTCGGTCGAGACCTATCAGGCGATGACGATCCCGCTGCAGGTCGGCCAGCCGGTCGACCGCCAGCAGCTGCTGCGCGACTTCACCGAGCTGCAGTACAAGCGCAACGATTCGGCCTTCGTGCGCGGCGCCTTCCGCGCCCGCGGCGACGTGATCGAGATCTTCCCGGCCCACATGGAGGACCGCGCCTGGCGCATCTCGCTGTGGGACGACGAGATCGAGAAGATCGAGGAGTTCGACCCGCTGACCGGCGCCAAGTCGGCGGCGTTGGACGAGGTCCGGGTCTATGCCAACAGCCACTACGTCATGCCGCGGCCGTCGCTGGACCAGGCGGTGAACCAGATCAAGCGCGATCTCGCCGCCCGGCTCGACGAGCTCAACCGCGCCAACAAGCTGCTGGAAGCGCAGCGGCTGGAGCAGCGCACCACCTTCGACATCGAGATGATGACGGCGACCGGCAGCTGCGCCGGCATCGAGAACTATTCGCGTTACCTGACCGGCCGGCCCCCGGGTGCGCCGCCGCCGACGCTGTTCGAGTACCTGCCGGAGAGCGCGCTGCTGATCATCGACGAGAGCCATGTCACCGTGCCGCAGGTCGGCGGCATGTTCCGCGGCGACTTCCACCGCAAGTCGACCCTGGCCGACTACGGCTTCCGCCTGCCGTCCTGCGTCGACAACCGCCCGCTGACCTTCGAGGAGTGGGACCGGATGCGGCCGGAGACGGTCTATGTCTCCGCCACGCCGGGCAACTGGGAGCTGGAGCGCACCGAGGGCGTGTTCGTCGAGCAGGTGATCCGCCCGACCGGGCTGATCGACCCGGTCTGCATCATCCGCCCGGTCGAGCACCAGGTCGACGACCTGATCCACGAGGCCAAGGAATGCGCCGCCAAGGGCCAGCGCGTTCTGGTGACCACGCTGACCAAACGGATGGCCGAGGACCTGACCGAGTATCTGCACGAGGCCGGCGTGCGCGTGCGCTACCTGCACTCCGACATCGACACCATCGAGCGGATCGAGATCATCCGCGACCTCCGCCTCGGCCAGTTCGACGTGCTGGTCGGCATCAACCTGCTGCGCGAGGGGCTCGACATCCCCGAATGCGCGCTGGTCGCCATCCTCGATGCCGACAAGGAGGGCTTCCTGCGCTCGCAGACCTCGCTGATCCAGACCATCGGCCGGGCCGCGCGCAACGTCGACGGCCGGGTCATCCTCTATGCCGACACGGTGACGGAATCGATGCGGGTGGCGCTGGACGAGACCAACCGCAGGCGGGAGCGCCAGCAGGCCTACAATGCCGCCAACGGCATCACGCCGGAAACGATCCGCAGCGCCATCGCCGACCTGCTGGAGAGCGTCTACGAGTCCGATCACGTCACGGTCGAGACCGGCGATGCCCAGGCGCCGCACCTGATCGGCGTCGACCTGAAGACGTATCTGAAGCAGCTGGAGACGCGCATGCGCGACGCGGCCGCCGACCTGGAGTTCGAGGAGGCGGCCCGCCTGCGCGACGAGATCAAGCGGCTGGAGGCCTACGACCTCGACCTGCCGGTCGGCCAGGCGCCGATCGACCCGAAGATCGCCGCCGGCATCAAGTCGGTGCCGATGGGCGTGATCCCCAAGGGCAAGCGCGGCGCCGGCGGCAAGGGCAAGGGTCGCCGCCGCCGCGGGCCGTAGCATCAGACCATCGGGTCGTGGTCCAGCACGGTTGTGAGGAACATGGCGCTGTTCAGGCCATAGGCGATCAGGTCGCCGCCGTGGACGCCCTCCAGCACCACCGGCAACAGCGCACCGTTGTCCAGCCGCAACCGCACAACCTCGCCGTCCTTGAACGCGATCAGGCTCTCGCTGTGCACCGCGCCGCCCTCGCCGAGATAGTGCCCGAGCAGGATGGCGTCGCCGTCCATGCCGCCTTCGAAGTCGTGGACCCAGTCGAGGTTGCTGTCGTTCGAAACGTAGAGCTTGTCCGATCCCGCCCCTGCCCAGATCTGATCGGCGCCATCGCCGAGTAAGATGAGGTCGGCGCCCTTGCCGGCCCAGAGCTGGTTGGCCCCGTGTTCCAGATAGATCGTATCATCGCCATTGCCGGCTCGGATCATATCGTCGCCGCCGCCCGCCCAGATCTGGTTCGACGAATCGAAGGTCGGGTAGAAGGCGTCGCCAACATCGAAATCTTCATAGTTGCCGAAGATCGTGTCGTCCCCGTCGCCGGCCCGGATGACATCGCTGCCGAAGCCACCGATCAGACTGTCCGCGTCCGCCGAGCCATACAGGGCATCGTTGTAGTTTAGACCGCTGTGTCCATCCACTGCGGGGGGAATGAAGTCACCCCAGAGGATGTCGCCGCCGCCATTGGCATAGAGCCGATCGCTGCCGGCGCCGCCGATCAGCACATCGGCGCTGCTGTCCAGGGGTTCGTAGAAGCGGTCTCCGGCATACAACAGATCGTCGCCGAAGCTGCCGTTCAGCATATCGGCGCCTGCGCCCCCACCGATCTGATCGTAGCGCAGTCCGCCCTGGATCCAGTCGTCGCCATTCTCGCCCCAGAGGTGGTTTTCGCCGCTGCGCGCCGTCAGTTCCAGGAACTGCTCCCGGTTCCGCGAATAGAGGGCGTCGAGTTCCCATTCCGTATGGTCGCCGTCGCCGAAGATGCGGTCGTCGTCGTCGCCGCCATAGACCCGGTCCGGCCCGTCACCGCCATAGAGGGTGTCGTTGCCGTCGAGGCCGCCAACAGCGTCCTCGCCCGCCTCGCCGCGAACGATGTCGTCGCCATTGCCGCCGTTCAGGCCGTCGTTGCCCGCGCCGCCCCAGACCGTGTCGTCTCCGTCGTGGCCGACGACCACGTCGTTGCCGTCCCCGCCGAAGATCGCGTCGTTGCCCCCTTCGCCCCAGAGCACGTCGTCGCCGGAATGGCCGAACAGGATGTCGTTGCCCTCGCCCGCATTCAGCCGATCATGGCCGGAACCGCCGACCATCGTGTCGTTGCCGGCACCGCCCTCGAGGTGATCGTTGCCGCCGTCGCCGATCAGGAAGTCGTTGCCGTCGTCGCCGTACAGCCGGTCGAGGCCGTCCTTGCCGTACAACGTGTCGTTGCCGCCGGCGCCGTGGATCTCGTCCGGTCCGTCGCTGCCTTCGAACGTGTTGTCGCCGTCGTCGAGCGTGACCGGATCGACCAGCACCGGCCAGATGTCGAAGTCGTCGAAACCGAGGTTGGCCTCGGTGCCGGTCTTGCCATCGAGACCGAGGTTCGTGCCGATCGCCTGCTGCAACATTGCCGTGCTCCCGTCGCGAAGTTGTCGCATTCGATGGGTCGCAGGCGACCGCGCGGCGGTTCAACGGCCCGGCGCGATTTGCCGGTGCTGGCGATGCTCAGGCGCGTCGTTTCAGGAACAGCGGTGCGTAACCGATGGCGAAGGCGGCGAAGCCGGCCGACCAGACCAGGCCGGAGAGGGCCAGCGCATCGCCGTGGTCCAGCGGCAGCAGCGGCGCCAGCACGCGCAGCGCGGCGCCGCCGACGACCAGCAGATAGACCAGCGCGGTCAGCCCACCGGCGGCGAGCGGCCGGCCGGAATGGCCGAGCGTGGCCCGGGTCATCACCGCCAGCGTCATCGTGCCGATGGCGCCGGCGGTCAGAGCGTGCAGCGCGGTCGAGGCGTCGATCGCCGCCGGCGCGATGCCGTGCAGCGCCGTCAGCGCGAACCACAGCGGCAGCCACGCATAGCCGACGTGCAGGATCGTCACCAGGGGCTCTGCCGCCGTCGCCGCGCCGCGCCAGCGGGCGAGCCGCAGCGCCAGCGCCACGGCGGCCAGCGCCATCGCCGCGGTCGCGACGACGCTATCGGGCGCTGCGACCCACGCCGCCAGCGCCGCCACCACGATTGCCAGCGCCGCCTTGTCGACCGCCCCGAACGGCGCCGGCAGCCGGGCGGCGCCGCGGGCGGCCAGCCAGTTGCGGGTGAAGCTCGGCACGATGCGTCCGCCGATCAGGCTGATCAGCAGCACGATGGCGGACAGCCCGGCGCGCTCCGCCAAGGCGCGGTCGACGGCCGCCAGCACGGCGACGTGGAAGCCGGCGTTGGCCAGCGCCAGCAGGGTGACCAGGGCGCAGACCACCGCGTTGCGCCGGTTGCGGCCGGCGACCACCTCGCGCCAGGCCACCGCCGCCAGCGCCGCCGGGAAGGCGGCATCGACCAGCGCGGCCGGCACCGGCGCCCAGGCCGAAACCGCCATCGCCACGCGTCCGGCCAGCCACAGACTGGCCAGTGCGGCCAGGCGCGGGCCGGCGACCGGCAGCCGCCCGGTCCAGTTCGGGATCGCGGTCAGCAGGAAGCCGGCAATCACCGCGGTGCCGTAACCGAACACCATCTCGTGCACATGCCAGTCGCGCGCGCCGAGATGGGTCGGCAAGGCCAGCCCCAGCGACAGCATCGCCAGCCAAAGCGGCAACCCAAGCGCGGCGAACAGCCCGGCACCGAGGAAGAACGGCCGGAACCCGCGCTCGAACAGCGCCGGCCCGCGATAGGCGCGCATCGCTTCGGCGGACGAGGTCATCGGTGCTCCGATCGCTTTCACGGCAAACGCCAGACCGTAGCCGGTGTGCGGCGCAGCGCAATCCGGAGCGATGCCGCAGCCGCGCATCGCCCGGCCAACCCTTCTTTCGACATCGCCGGGCTCGACATGGCGGACGACGCCCGTGGCGTGGCGGCGCCCTACCCGTAGCCCGGATGGAGCGCAGCGCAATCCGGGTCGGACCCGCGCCGCCCACGACCGGTTCCCGGATCTCGCTCGCGCGTCATCCGGGCCACGGGTGCAGCAACATTGCCGTGCTCCCGTCGCGAAGTTGTCGCATTCGGCGGGTCGCAGACGGCAGCGCGGCGGTTCAACGGCGCGGCGCGAAGTGTCGGTGCCGGCGCAACAAGGGCGCATTGGCCAAGCATGTCCCGGCTCAGCACCGCCGGCAGCTTCGATCGCCGCCGTGCCGCTTCGGTGCCGACGGGTGTGATTGCCATTGGCAGCAGCAACGCCGACAGTCCTGGGAAGGAGCGCTACGATTGCGGGTCAATGCAGACAACGTCAACCGGCTTGGCAGGATCAACAATGTCACACACCATGGCCCGCCACGCCGCGTTGCATAGTGAATGATTATAGTCTATCATCATTGGCAATGGACGATGAATATGCGGCCGCATCTTGTTGGCGCGGTTGTTCGTGTTGCGCAGGATACACCGGCGAGCGTTCGATCCAGAATATTTGATTGGTTTTGATTGTCATCTACGATTTGGAGGAAAGTCTATGGCTTCGACATCTCTTGCGGAAGTGAAAGCGGCGATCGCAGCAGGCAAGCCTGGATTTGCCTGGGCGCAATTCAATTCGGGCGGCGGGTTTTCCGATTTCGGCTGGACCGCGCGGGAAGGTGGCAATGCCTACTACGGCTATTTCGAGTACAACAACGACCCGATCGCCTGTCGCAATGAACTCATCGAGAAGATCGGCACGAACTACGCCGAGGGCTCGGATTGGGGCATGTCAAAGGGAACCTATGACAAAGCCGACTTCGAAGAGCGCGCCCGGTACTATCGCAGCCTGACCGGCAGCAAGACCAAGAACTACAAAGAGATTGCTGAGAAAATCGAGAAGTTCATCGCCGATCACCCACAGCTTCTCTGACTCCCGCCCTGGAGATCATCCCCCACGGGGCGGGGCTGGCGCAGGAAGACAGAATGGCGGCAGCGCAGGGCCAACCGTGACTACGCCGACGCGGACTGGGCGTTTCCACTGGCCAGGCGCACCGGCAATGACCCGCGCCGCCCACGACCGGTTCCCGGATTTCGCTCGCGCGCCATCCGGGCTACGGCGCTTGCGGCCCCGCGGTCAGCGTTTCGACAAGAGGAAGATCGCCTGGTCGCAGCGCAGGTTGGCCAGCCCGCGGGTGGCGTCGCGGCTGCAGATGCGGCCGCGCGGGTCCAGGCCCTCGCTCTGCTCGATGCGGATGCCGAGGTCGTGGCACAGGGTCACGAAGTCGCGGACGGTGCAGAAGTGGATATTCTGCGTCTCGTACCAGCTGTTCGGCAGCGTCCGGGTCACCGGCATGCGTCCGTTCAGCAGCAGGCTGAGGCGCATGCGCCACGAGCCGAAGTTGGGCAGCGAGACGATCGCGGCTTTTCCGATCCGCACCAGGTTGGCCAGCACCTTGTCGGGCGCGCGGGTGGCCTGGATGGTCTGGCTGAGGATGCACAGGTCGAAGGCGCCCTCGGGATAGTCGTCGAGGTCGGTGTCGGCGTCGCCCTGGATCACCGCCAGCCCGCGCCCGATGCCGACCGCCACCCGTTCCTGGTTCAGCTCGATGCCGCGGCCGTCGACGCCCTTGTGACGGACCAGATATTCCAGCAGCGCGCCGTCGCCGCAGCCGATGTCGAGCACGCGCGCGCCCTGCGGCACCATCTCGGCGATCAGCCGCAGGTCGGGGCGGATCGGCCCGTCGGTCTGCACCAGCGCGATGTCCGGATTGATGGCGTTCATCCCGTAATCTGCGAAAAGTCGGCGACGCTGTCCATCGCGTCGCGGATCTCGGCCAGCAGCGCCAGCCGGTTCGCGCGCAAGGCCCGGTCGTCGACGTTGACCGTCACCGCATCGAAGAAGGCGTCGACCGGCGCGCGCAGGGCGGCCAGCGCCGCCATCGCCCCGGCGAAGTCCTCCGCCGCGATCGCATCCGCGGTCGCGGCACGGGCCGCGTCCAGCGCGGCCTGCAGCGCCCGCTCCTCCTCCTGGGCGAAGCCGGCCGGGTCGGCCGGCGCCGCATAGCTGCGGCCGTCCTTCTTCTCCTCGATGCGCAAGATGTTGGCGGCGCGGCGATAGGCAACCAGCAGGTTGGCGCCGTCGTCGCCGGCCAGGAAGTCGCCCAGCGCGCGCACCCGCGCCATCAACCGCACCAGGTCGTCGTCGGCGGTGCGCGCGAACACCGCGCTGATCCGGTCGTGGGACACGCCCTCGGTTTTCAGGTGCACCTTCAGCCGGTCGGCGAAGAAGCCGAGCAGGTCGGCGGCAAGCGTGGCGCCGTCAACCGGGCCTGCAACCGCCGCGGGGACATTGGCAAGCGCTGCGGAAAAGGCCGCGCCCAACGGCAGCCTCAGCCCGTTCTCCAGTACCAGTCGGATCACGCCCAGCGCGGCGCGGCGCAGCGCATAGGGGTCCTTCGAGCCGGTCGGCTTCTCGTCGATCGCCCAGAAGCCGACCAGGATGTCGATCTTCTCGGCCAGCGCCACCGCCACGCTGACCGGGGCGGACGGGCAGGCGTCGCTCGGCCCCTCCGGGGCGTAGTGGTCGCGGATCGCGTCGGCCACTTCCGGGTGCTCGCCGTCGTTGAGCGCGTAATAGCGGCCCATCACGCCCTGCAGCTCGCCGAACTCGTAGACCATCGCCGTGGTCAGGTCGGCCTTGGCCAGCCGCGCGGCGGAGCGCACGCGGTCCGGGTCGGCGCCGTCGACATGGCGGGCGATCTCCACCGCCAGCGCCTCGACCCGGTCGACCTTGTCGCCGACCGAGCCGAGCCGGGCATGGAAGACGATGCCGTTCAGCGCCGGCAGCCGGCTTTCCAGGCTGTGCTTGCGGTCCTGGTCCCAGAAGAAGGCGGCGTCGGACAGCCGCGCGCGCAGCACCCGCTCGTTGCCGGCGACGATCGCCTTGCCGCCGTCCTTCGCCGCGAGGTTGGAGACCAGGATGAAGCGCGGCGCCATCGCGCCGTCGGCGTCGCGCAGGGTCAGGTATTTCTGGTTGGCGGCCATGGTGGTGCGCAGCACCTCCGGCGGCACCCGCATGAAGGCGTCGTCGATCCGCCCCATCAGCGCCACCGGCCACTCGACCAGCCCGGCGTTCTCGGCCAGCAGGCCGCCGTCGAGGTCGACCTCCAGCCCCTCGGCCGCGGCCAGCGCGCGGGCCTGGTCGGCGATCATCGCGGCCCGCTCGGCGCTGTCCAGCACCACCTTGGCGGCGCGCAGCTTGTCGCGATAGTCGGCGAAGCCGGTCACGGCGATGCGGTCGGGCGCCAGGAAACGGTGGCCGTGGGTGAAGTCGACCAGCGGCACGCCGTGCAGCGTCCCGCCCAGCGGCCGGCCGTCGAACAGCGCCAGCACGCGGTGCAGCGGCCGCACCCAGCGCAGCTCGCCCCAGCCGGCCTTCATCGACTTCGGCCACGGCAGGCCCGCCATCGCCTCGCCGATCAGCTCGCGCAGCACGTCGACCGTCGGCCGGCCCTGGCGCCGGACCACCGCGAACCAGAACGGCGTGCCCTTGATGTCGCGCTGCTCGAGCTGGTCCTCGGCCATGCCGACCGAGCGCAGGAAGCCCTGCATCGCCTGCTCCGGCGCGCCGACCCGCGGGCCCTTGCGCTCCTCGGCGACATCCGGCTGGGCGGTCGGCAGGCCGTCGATAACCAGGCACAGCCGGCGCGGCGTGACGAAGGCCTCGGCGCGGTCGAACGCAAGCTGCTGCGCCTTCAGCCCGTCGGTGACGATGCGGTGCAGATCCTCCGCCGCCCGCCGCTGCATCCGCGCCGGAATCTCCTCGCTGAAGATCTCGAGCAGGAACTCAGCCATTCGAGTGCCCTCTTGCCGGCACGGCCGCATGCCGGTCGCCGCCCGCGCCGAAGCCCCCTCCCCGGCCCTCGCCCATGCCGGGAGAGCGAGAAGGAAGGCGCGTTGCCTCGATGGCGACCATCGTCACGCCGCTGCCGCGTGGCCGCGGCTGGCGAGCCAGGCCTCGGCGCAGCCCTTGGCCAGCGCGCGGACGCGGCCGATATAGGCCTGGCGCTCGGTCACCGAGATGACGCCGCGGGCGTCGAGCAGGTTGAACAGGTGGCTGGCCTTGATGCACTGGTCGTAGGCCGGCAGCGGCAGCTTCGCCGCCAGCAGGGCGGCGCATTCCGCCTCGGCGTCGCCGAAGTGGCGGAACAGCCGCTCGGTGTTGGCGTGCTCGAAGTTGAAGCCGGAGAACTCGACCTCGTTCTGCTTGTACACGTCGCCATAGGTCGTGCCGGCGCCGTTGAAGTCGAGGTCGTAGACGTTGTCGACCCCCTGGACGTACATCGCCAGCCGCTCCAGCCCGTAGGTCAGCTCGGTCGAGGTCGGGTCGCACTCGATGCCGCCGACCTGCTGGAAATAGGTGTATTGCGACACCTCCATGCCGTCGCACCACACCTCCCAGCCCAGGCCCCAGGCGCCCAGCGTCGGGCTTTCCCAGTCGTCCTCGACGAAGCGGATGTCGTGGGCCAGCGGGTCGATGCCGAGCTCGCGCAGGCTGTCGAGATAGAGCGTCTGGCTGTCCTCCGGCGCCGGCTTCAGGATCGCCTGGAACTGGTAGTAGTGCTGCAGCCGGTTCGGATTCTCGCCATAGCGCCCGTCGGTGGGCCGGCGCGACGGCTGGACATAGGCGGCGCGCCACGGCTCCGGCCCAAGCGCGCGCAGCGTGGTCGCCGGGTGGAAGGTGCCGGCGCCCATCTCGACGTCATAGGGTTGCAGGATCACGCAGCCGCGGTCGGCCCAGAAGCGCTGCAGGCGCAGGATCAGGTCCTGGAAGGATGGAGCGGCCATCGGGTGCTCTGCCAGACGTGTTGAAATGGCCGGCCATGGCCATGGTGCGGCGCACCATATCCACCGCTCCGGACAGGGTCAACTCGACCGGTGGCGCGCCCCGTCCGGTGCCGCACGGTCGCCGAGTTGTGAGCGGACAGGCCCGTCCGGCAACGCTAGCGTGCCTCCGCGCCGGCACACCGGCGAGGCGGCATGGAGGCGAGGGCATGACGGATGGGAGCATGCGCAGGGCGGTGCTCGCGGCAATAGCGCTGGGCGCCGGAGTGGCCGCAATCTCGGGCACCGCCGCGGCGTGCGGCCGCGACAGCGACTGCGCGGTCGACGGCGGGGTCTACCGGGTCGCCGTGCCAGAAGGCTGGGACGGCCGCTCGACCCTGCCGGCGGCGGTGTTCTTCCACGGCTACGGCTCGTCGGCGGCCGGGGTGATGGGCAACGACGGCCTGGTCCGCGCCTTTTCCGAACGCGGCATCCTGCTGATCGTGCCGAACGGCGTCGACAGGACCTGGTCGCACGTCGGCTCGCCGTCGCAGGATCGCGACGAGCTGGCCTTCATGGATGCGGTTCGCGCCGACGCGATGGCGCGCTGGCCGATCGACGAGGCGCTGTTCTGGGTCACCGGCTTCAGCCAGGGCGGCTCGATGGCGTGGGACATCGCCTGCTACCGCGGCGACGACTATGCCGCCTTCGCGCCGATCGCCGGCGCGTTCTGGGAGCCGCAGGCGACCAGCTGTCCGACCGCCGCCGTCAACATGCGCCACGTGCACGGCACCGCCGACACGGTGGTGCCGATGGCGGGACGGCCGATCGCCGGCCTCTGGCGCCAGGGCGATGTGCTGCGCGCCGTCGCGCTGTGGCGCGCGCAGGACCAGTGCCGCCCGGAACCGGACCGGGTGGTCGTCGAGGGCTCGCTCGAATGCCAGGAATGGACCAGCTGCGCCAGCGGCAAGCAGGTCGAGCTGTGCCTGCACGACGGCGGCCACATGATGCCGCGCGGCTGGCTGGACGGCGCCTGGACCTGGGTGCAGAGCCTGCACGGCTGAACCGCAGTCGCCGCCCCGTCTCCTGACAAAATGTTGTCAGGAGACGGCATGCACACTCGTCCCGTCAACCATCCGACGGGAGAACGCGAAATGAGTGGTGCACCGGCGAACTTCACGGTCTGGGCCGAGATTCCGGTCAGCGACCTCGACCAGGCGATCCGCTTCTACGAGGCGGTGTTCGCCACCCGGCTGAACCGGGTCGACAACATGGGCCCCAATCCGATGGCGGTGTTCCCGACCGAGAACGGCAGCGGCGTCGCCGGCCACCTCTATCCCGGCAAGCCGGCCGCCGACGGCACCGGGCCGACGGTGCACCTGCTGGTGCCCGACAGGCTGGAGGATGCGGTGGCGCGACTGGAACAGGCCGGCGGCACGGTGGTCTCGCCGCCGATCGCGATCCCGGCGGGACGGTTCGCCTATTGCTGCGATCCGGACGGCAATTCGATCGGGCTGTTCACCCGCACCGGGCCGGCGTGAGCAGGTTGGGCCCGCCGGCGCCTGCCGGCGGGTCCGCAAATCGGTCAGGCGGCGACCTTGGTGCCGATATTGGCGGGGCGGGCAAGCTGCATCAGGCGCGCCTCGTTCAGCCCGAAGATGCGCGCAAGCGCACGCAGGTCGGCCTCGACCAGCGGCTGCTGGCCCTCCTCGATCGCCGCGACCTCGGCCGGCGAGCGCAACATCATCTCGGCCAGCTCGGCCTGGGTCATGAACGCATGGCTCCGCAGCGCACTGACCACGGCGCCGCAATCCTCGAGCAACATCTGACTACCTCATCTGGAAGCGATCCGGCCGAAATGTGCGGCCGTCCGGGCCCAATCCGTGGGCATCCGGCGACCATGATATAGGCGCCGTTTTGCAGTGCGCAATGGATTTGTTCGCACTCGCACAATATTGATCGCCGGTGCGGCACGCATGGCCGCCATGCGCGGCAGGGCGGGCACCCGCCTTGCCGCGGTGCGGCGGTTGCGGCATTTTCGGTGTCAGCATCCCTGCCCCATAGCGTTCGACAGGAACTCCCATGGCCGACACAGACTTCGACGTGCTCTACATCGGCGCCGGTCCCGGCGGCTACGTCTCGGCCATCCGCGCCGCCCAGCTCGGCCTGGAGGTGGGCGTGATCGAGAAGCGCGGCGCGCTGGGCGGCACCTGCCTCAATGTCGGCTGCATCCCGTCCAAGGCGCTGCTGCAGTCCTCCGAGCTCTACGCCGAGGCCCAGCACGGCCTGGCGGCGCACGGCATCAAGATCGGCGGCGTCGGGCTCGACCTCGCCGCCATGCTGGCGCGCAAGGACAAGGTGGTGAAGGACCTGACCAAGGGCATCGCCTTCCTGTTCGACAAGAACGACATCGAGTGGATCGAGGGCACCGGCCGAATCCTGGCGCCCGGCAAGGTGCAGGTGACCGACGCCGACGGCGAGACCTCGACGCTGACGGCGGACTCGATCGTCATCGCCACCGGCTCGGAGTCCATGCCGCTGCCGGGCGTCGAGGTCGACGAGCAGCGCATCGTCACCTCGACCGGCGCACTGACGCTGCAGGCGGTGCCGAAGCACCTGGTGGTGATCGGCGGCGGCTATATCGGCCTGGAGATGGGCTCGGTCTGGCGGCGGCTGGGGGCGGAGGTCACGGTGGTGGAGTTCCTCGACCGCATCACGCCCGGCATGGACGGCGAGATCTCGAAGCTGTTCCAGCGCGTGCTCGGCAAGCAGGGCTTCACCTTCAAGCTCGGCACCAAGGTCACCGCTGCGAAGGCGTCGAAGAAGGGGGTCACCCTGACGCTGGAGCCGGCCGCCGGCGGCGCGGCCGAAACCATGGAAGCCGACGTGGTGCTGCTGTCGATCGGCCGGCGGCCCTATGTCGAGGACCTCGGCCTCGACGAGCTCGGCATCGCCCGCGACAAGCGCGGCTTCATCACCGTCGACGCGGCGTTCCAGACCAGCGTACCCGGCATCTATGCCATCGGCGACTGCATTCCCGGCGCGATGCTGGCGCACAAGGCGGAGGAGGAAGGCGTCGCGGTGGCCGAGATCCTGGGCGGCGAGAAGGCGCACGTGAACTACGACGTCATCCCCGGCATCGTCTACACGTGGCCGGAGGTCGCCAGCGTCGGCAAGACCGAGGAACAGCTGAAGGAGGCCGGCGTCCCCTACAAGGTCGGCAAGTTCCCGTTCACCGCCAACAGCCGGGCCAAGGCCAGCGGCGACACCGACGGCACCGTGAAGATCCTGGCCCATGCCGAGACCGACAAGGTGCTGGGCGCTCACATCATCGGGCCCGATGCCGGCACGCTGATCCACGAGATCGTGGTGGGCATGGAGTTCGGCGCCGCCGCGGAGGACATCGCCCGTACCTGCCACGGCCACCCGACCCTGAACGAGGCGGTGAAGGAGGCGGCCCTGGCCGCCGAGGGGCGCGCCATCCACATCTGAGCGGCGCCGGCAGACCAGGGCCGAAGCCGCCCGCCCCGGCCCCGTCGGTCAAGCGGGGCCAACGCGGAGCGCCACGCCGCCGCATATGGCGGCCGCAAATGTCCACACGATGTCGGCGCGCCGACCTACAGGCCCTGGCTACCGGCCTTCGCCCCGCGAGAACACGTAGCCGGCGCCGCGCACGGTCTTGATGATCTGCGGCCGGCCGGGGTCGTGCTCGATCTTGCGCCGGATGCGGGCGATGCGGATGTCGATCGAGCGGTCGAACGGCTCGTCGCTGCGCTTGTGCGACAGGTCCAGCAGCTGCTCGCGCGACAGCACGCGGTTCGGCCGCTCGGCCAGCACGCGCAGCAGATCGAACTCCATCGCCGTCAGCGGCACCTCGCCGCCGGCGGCGTCGATCAGGCGGCGTGCGTCGAGGTCCAGCGTCATCGGGCCGACTGCGATCGTGGTCGGCGGCGGCGCGTCGACCGGCGCCGGCGGCACGTGGGTGCGGCGCAGCACAGCCTTCACCCGGGCGACGAGCTCGCGCAGCTCGACCGGCTTGGCGAGATAGTCGTCGGCGCCCATTTCCAGCCCGACCACGCGGTCGATCGGGTCGCCGTGGGCGCTGACCATCACCACGCCGGCCTTGGTGCGCTCGCGCAGGTGCCGCGCCAGCGACAGCCCGTCCTCGCCCGGCATCGAGATGTCGAGCAGGGCCACGTCGAAGCTGCCGCCGTCGTCCAGCCAACGGCGCAGCGCCGCGGCGCCGTCGAACAGCATCACGTCGAAGTCGTGCATGGCCAGGTAGTCGCCGAACGTCTCGCGCACGTCCGGCTCGTCGTCGACGATGACCACCCGGTGTCGTCCGGTCGCGACCACGGTTCCATCCATCGCTGTCCGTTCCGATCCGCTGATACTACATCAGCGCGTCGAGGATCGCGCGCACATCGCTGGGCAGGAACGGTTTCTCCAGGCACGGCCGTCCGGTCGCCCGCAGCGCCCGCGCCAGTTGCGGGCTCAGCATGTCGCCGGTGGCGAACACCAGCCTGTCGGCGACATCGGGCCGATCCCGCGCAAGCGCGGCATGGAACTGCAGGCCGTCGGTGCCGGGCATGCGCACGTCGGTGATGACGATGTCGTAGCGGCGGCGGCGGATCATGCCCATCGCCTCCTCGGCGGATGCCGCGCAGTCGACGCTGTGGCCGTCGAGCGCCAGCACCTCCGAGGTGGTCTGCGACACGGCGACGTCGTCGTCCACCACCAGAATGCGCAGCGCGCCGACCGCCTCTTCCTCCACCACGTCGGTGCCCACGGCCGCGGCCGCCGGCGCGGCCGGCAGTTCCACCCGCAGAAGCGCACCCCCCTCCGGCGGCGACAGCAGTTGGATCCGCCCGCCATGGGCGCTGACGATGCGGTGGCACAGGGTCAGGCCGATGCCGGTGCCCTGGCCGACCTGCTTGGTGGTGAACAGCGGTTCGAACACGCGCGAACGGATGTTGGCCGGCACCCCCGGCCCGCTGTCGGCCACGTCGATGCGCAGCAGCGTGCCGTCGGCCTGCGCCGACGTCTCCATCTCGATCCGGCGCGGCCCCGCGAAGTCGCGCAGCGCATGGGCGGCGTTGACCAGCAGGTTGACCACCACCTGCCGGATCTGGTCGGCATCGGCCCAGGCCATCGGCAGGCCGCGGGCCAGGTGCAGCTCCAGTGCGGCACCGCTTTCGTTGATCTGGGCCAGCGCGATCTCCGCCCCGCTGTGCACCACCGCGTTGACGTCGACCCGGTCGAGCAGGGCCGGGCCCTGGCGCGCCATCGCCAGGAAGCTGCGCACGATGCGGGCGCAGCGGTCGGCGGCCTCGGCGATCTTCTCCACCCGGCGGCCGACGGCGGCGTCGCGGGTGGTCTCGCGCAGGATCGCGGCCTGGCCGACCAGCACCGACAGCGGGTTGTTGAGCTCGTGGCTGATCCCGGCCAGCAGCTCGCCCAGCGCGCCCAGCTTCTCGGCCTGCTGCGCGATCTCGCGCTGGCGCTCCAGTTCCTCCTGGGCCGCGCGCCGCTCGGTCAGGTCGTAGGCGGTGGCGACGATCACCTCCTCGCCGCGATAGGTGATCATCCGCGCCGACAACGCCAGCCACACCAGCGTGCCGTCGCCGCGGCGGAACTGCCGCTCCCAGTTGTCGACCATGCCGAACCGGCGCAGGTGCTCGACATATTCCTGGCGCGCCGCCGGCGTCAGCCAGCGCGAGCGGGTGCTGCCGCCCGGTCCCTCGGACAGCATCATCGCCCGCGACGCCTCGGTCTCGTAGATGATCGCGCCGTCGATCGCCCGCACCATGGTGATCGGCACCGGGGCAGGCCTCCAACACGCGGCGGACCAGGTCCTCCGACCGGCGCAGCTCGCGCTCCATCCGCCTGCGCTCGGTCACGTCGGTCAGCGTCAGCACGCTGCCGCCCAGCCGGGTGCGGCGGCGCCAGACCCGCAGCCGGCGCCCGTCGGTCAACTCCAGCTCCGGCCCGGCGCTGCCGTCGTGCAGGGCGCGCTCGTGCGCATCGGCGAAGGCCGCCGCGTCGCCCTGCTCGCCGGCGAACCAGCCGGCGCAGGCGCTGGCGTGGAGGATTTCGCGCCAGCTGATCCCGGCCCGCGCCGGCGCGCAGCACATGGTGCGGAACAGGGTGTTGCAGACCACCAGCCCGCCGTCGGAATCGAATATGGCGAATCCCAGCGCCACGCACTCGATCGCGTCCTCGAGCAGCTGGCGGGCCTGCTCCGCCTCGCGCTGGCCCTGGCGCAGCGCGGTCACGTCGGTCATCAGCACTGCGCGCCCACCCTCGCTGGTCAGCGCGCGCTGGATGAACAGCTCGGTGCCGTCGTCCAGCGAGATCTCCACCGGCCGGGCCACCTCGCGGCGCAGCGACACGAAGCGCGCCACCCCGTCGTCGACCGCCGGGTCGAACGGCTCGCCGGCGATCGCGGTCACCCGCTGCAGCAGGATCGGAATGCGGTCCTCGAAGCTGCGGCCCAGCAGGGCCGCCGCCTCGGTGCCGTACAGCTCGGCATAGGCGCGGTTGCAGATCGCCAGCGTACCGTCGGGCTCCTCGACGCTGATCGCGTCGGGCAGGTTCTCGACCGCGTCGTGCAGCAGCTGCGCCCAGCGGCGGGCCTCGTCCTGCGCCGCCATCTCCTGTGTGGTGTCGCGCACGAACTCGTAGTAGCCGGTGACGGTCCCGTCCTGGCCGTAGTGCGGGTGGAACACCCGCTCGGTGAAGCGGCGCACGCCGTCGGCATAGACCGCCCAGCCGGCCCAGCGGGCGATGCCGCCGGCCAGCGCGGTCTCGCGCATCTTCAGGTCGGCCCTGAAGCTCTCCGCGCCGATCACCTCGGCCGTCGGGCGGCCGATCAGGGCGTCGGCGTCCTCGCCGACCAGCCGCGCCGCCTCGCGATTGGCGAACAGGGTGCGGTGCTCGCGGTCCATGAACCAGATCCGCGAGGGTACCGCATCCAGGATCATGCGCAGCACCCGGTTCTCGTGCAGGTGACCGGGTGGGCCGGTCAGATCGCCAGCCACACCCCTTTCGTCCATGCGACACTCCCAGCGCGGCACCGTGCGCGACACGGCCATCACGCTAAGTGACGCATATTTCAGGTTCGCATCAATGCGGCGCTGTTGTGTTTCTGATGTTTCCGGATGCGGTGATGCCGGACCGGCCGAAGTCGCGCTCGAGCCGCTCGATGTCGTCCTCGGTCAGGCCGACGTCGCGCTGCAGATAGGGCGGCAGCGTGCGCAGGTGGCGCACCGCCCGGCGCCGCTCGAGATGCGCTGCAAGCGCATCGATCGCCCGGCGGAAAAGGCCCGGGCCCCGCCGCGCGCCGCCGTCGACGGACAGGTGCGGCCGCAACGCGGCGGCACCGCCCTTGCCGTAGGCCGAATTCGGTTTCATGGCCGGTCGTCCCCCTTGGTTTCGCCGACGCGGCCCGGCGGGCCGCAGCAGTTGGGACGGCGGAAATGGGGGCCGGATGTTTCAGTCCAAGCACCGGCGGACGGCAATCTTGTTTCAGTTGTTTCCGCCGTCGGCGCGGCTCGATCGGATGCGGCCGGGGCTGCGCGGGCGCGACGTGGTCCGTGTCGCGCCGGCCTTGCCCGGAACCGGTCCGGGCAAGGTGCGCGGCAGGTCAGATGATCGTCGTGCTCAGCATGGTCGAGCCGTCCAGGGTGTAGAGGACCTGGTCGCCGATCGGGTTGCCGAGCACGAGGAACAGGGCAACCGTATCGGCGAGCGCCGGCGTCCCCAGGCGCAGGACGACTTGCTCGCCGTCGGACCACAGGTCGTACGCGTTGAAGTGGTGCGCCGCCTTCATCGCGTCGGTCCAGCCCGCGACGAGCGCGCTGAGGTCGATGTAGTCGCGTTCGAAGAAATTGTAGTCGGTGACAAGGTCGGGCCAGTAGTCGCCCGTCATGACGGCGAAGCCGTCGGCACCGGTGCCGCCGGTCAGGGTATCCAGTCCGTTGCTGGTGCGCAGCAGGTCGTTGCCGCTGCCGCCGAACAGCCTGTCGTCGCCTTCGCCGCCGTTCATGACATCGTTGCCGGCGCCACCGTCGAGATAGTCGTTGCCGGTGCCGCCAAGCAGAACGTCGTTGCCGGTGCCGCCGTAGATGGCATCGTTGTCGGCGCCGCCGTTGAGGGTGTCGTTGCCCTCCTGGCCGAGCATCCAGTCGGCGCCCGAACCGCCATAGGCCCAGTCGTCGCCGGCACCGCCGGCCAGGATGTCGTTGCCGGCATCGCCCCACAGCGAATCGTTGCCATCCTCGCCGAACAGTATGTCGTCGCCGATGCCGCCATGGACCTGGTCGGCATTGCCGCCGGCAAAGACGGTGTCGTTGCCGCCGTTGGCCCAGATCACGTCCTGCCAGCTGGTGCCGTGCAGGGTGTCGTTGCCTACGGTGCCGGTGAAGGTGAACGGGCTGATCGTTATCGGCCCCGGCATGTAAGGCAGCGGAAGAATGTCGAAGTCCGGCATCGCAATCTCCATTGCAGGTCTCGCCCCTCGGAATAGGACGCCGATGCGGCAATTCGCGTTCACCGATCCGGAGGTGGCCGCGCCGTCGCCCGGCGGCTCGGCGTGGATTGCGAGAGGGACAGGGGAGGCGCGATGCGCGCGCGCATTCGGCCGCGGCCGCGGCCAAGACGGTCAGGCGCGCAAAGGGCACGCGCCGCGAACGGCAAACGGTCTAACGTCCCGCGACCGAAGTGTCTAAAGTCCGATCCGCTGACAAAAAAACCGCCGGAATCGTTCGATCCGGCGGCCCAAGTCACAGGGAGGCTTCACGTCTGGGAGACATGAATGGATCGAAATCGACCCAATCTGCCCGAAACGTCGGAAACGTTTCGAACCGAAGCATGCAATAAATGACATCGGCGAGTTACATTTGCACGCCCCCGCAACGCAATGCAGCCATGCGCGCTGCGCATAGCACGGTCCGGTCCGGCCGCGTGAAATGCCCGCCGCACCGGGGACTTTAGCGGTTTAGTTTCCACGCGAAACGTCAGGGAGTTCGCCCTTGCAGGCCGACAAGGCAGAAAGATGCCCGACGGAGGGAACCGACGGCGACGCGGTCGGCGCCAGCCTCGTGCCCTGGCTGGCCGCCGACGTCCGCGACGCGCTGGGCGCATGGCTGCAATGGCTCGCGGCGGAGCGGCGCGCCTCGGCCCACACCGTTGCCGCCTATCGCCGCGACCTGATGGGGTTCACCCGCTTCGTCGCCGAGCATTGCGGCGGGTCGGTCGACTTCGCGTCGCTGGCCGGCCTGCGCGCCGCCGACCTGCGCGCCTGGCTGGCCGCGCGACACGGCGACGGGCGGGCGAAGACCTCGACCGCCCGGGCGCTGTCGGTGGTGCGCTCGTTCTATCGCCACCTGCGCCGCCGCCATGGCGTCGAGAATGCCGCCGTCGCCACCATCCGCAGCCCGCGCCTGCCGGTCACCGCGCCACGCCCGCTGAACGAGGCCGACGCCCGCGCCGCCATCGACCTCGCCGCGGCCTTGCCGGATCGGGAATGGATCGGGCTGCGCGACGCCGCGCTGGCCACCCTGCTCTACGGCTGCGGCCTGCGCATCGGCGAGGCGCTGGCGCTGGACGGCCGCGACCGGCCGGCCGGCGGCCTGCTGCGGGTGATGGGCAAGGGCGGCAAGGAGCGGCAGGTGCCGGTCCTGCCTGTGGTGACGGAGGCGCTGGCAGCCTATGAGGCGGCGTGCCCGTTCCCGCTGACCGCCGGCGCGCCGCTGTTCCGCGGCGCCAGGGGCGGGCGGCTGCAGCCGGCGGTGGCGCAGAAGGCGATGCGCCTGGTGCGCGGCGCCCTCGGTCTGCCGGCCAGCGCGACGCCGCACGCGCTGCGGCACAGCTTCGCCACCCACCTGCTCGCCGGCGGCGGCGACCTGCGCACGATCCAGGAACTGCTCGGCCACGCCTCGCTGGCCGCCACCCAGCGCTACACCGCCGTCGACGAAAGCCGGCTGCGCGCAGTCTACGACGCCGCCCATCCGCGGGCACGGGCCGCTCGCTCCAACGGCTGAGCGGCAGTCACTCGATGTCGATCTCGTAATAGCCGAGGGTCAAGCGGATCGGACCGTCAAGGTCGAGATTGCCGTCGTCGAGCAGGGCCGACCAGACGTCGACCCGGCCCACCGACTCCGCCCAGCCCTCGCGCGTCGCCGGGTCGGTCGCATGCGCCAGCACGCCGCGACGCACCGCCAGGAAGGCGCGCAGCCATGCGACCTCGTCGACACCATTCGATGGCCATCCGCCGACGGCGGCCTCGGTGGCATCGATCATCGACCACAGCGAGTCCGGGTCGTCGCCGTCGCCGTGCT
Organism: Alphaproteobacteria bacterium; assembly: GCA_041396705.1. Classification (NCBI taxonomy): domain Bacteria; kingdom Pseudomonadati; phylum Pseudomonadota; class Alphaproteobacteria; species Alphaproteobacteria bacterium. The sequence continues at coordinate 52,776 of JAWKYB010000017.1, read as the reverse complement.
GAATGATGGCGTCGTAGAGCGCCGCGCGGGCCAGCGCGGTCTGCAGCCCGAGTTCATCGGCGTAGCCGTTGACCGGGTCGAAATAGAGCTCCGCGTTGATCTCGTCCTGCGCCTGCCGGAAACCCGGATCTTCCGCCGCGGCGGCCCAGGCCGCCGCGAACCCCTGCAGTCCGCCGGTGTCGTCGTCCGCAGCGGCGGCGAGGCGTTCCAGCTCCGGCAGCCAGGCCAGGATCGGCGCATCGGGGCGCAACGTCGCGTAGCGCCGTACGACCAGCACCGCGTCGCCGGTCGCGGTGGTGAAGCCGGCACGGCCCGCTGTGATGCCGCGGCCGTCGCCGATATCCTCGGCATAGCCGTACTGGATGACCGGGGTCGCATTCTCGAAGATGCTGATCAGCTGCTCCGCCCGATGCAGCCGGACGCCGTCGAGGCCGCCGGCGCCGGCCGGCGCCGAAGCCAACAGCAGGACCGCCAGCAGCATGGCCGTCCGGCCTGCGACACGGCGGCAGCATGCGGTCATGAAGTGCCTCCCGGGGTGGTCCGGCTGCCGACGCCGCGTCGCTGCGAGGACCGCACACACGATAGCACGGCCAACGGGCGTTGCGCAGCCGGGCGCAACGTCGGCTACAGCCGGTCCCTCAGGCTGTACCACAGCATGCCCGCGACCAGCGCCGGCCAGCGCAGCAGCGCACCGCCGGGGAACCGCGGCTGCGGCACGCCCGCCAGCACGTCGAAGCGGGCCATCGTGCCCGCAGCCGCCTCGGCGATCAGCGCGCCGGCCAGCGTGGTCAGCGCCACGCCGTGGCCGGAAAAGCCCTGGGCGTGGAACACGTTGCCGTCGGCCCGGCCGAAGCTGGGCATGCGGTTCGGCGTCACGGCCAGCGTGCCGCCCCAGCCAAAATCCACCGGCGTACCGGCAAGCTGCGGGAAGACCTTCAACAGGTGCGGCCGCACGAACGCCGCGATGTCGGCCGGGAACCGCCGGCTGTAGGTCTCGCCGCCGCCGAACAGCAGCCGCCGGTCGGCCGACAGCCGGAAATAGTTGACCACGAACTTGGTGTCGGTGACCGCGACGTTGTCGCGGATCAGCGCGCGCGCTGCCGCCTCGCCCAGCGGCGCGGTGGCGACGATGTAGTTGTTGATCGGCATGATCGCGCCCATCAGCCGCGGCACCAGCCGGTCGAGATAGCCGTTGCAGGCGACGACGACGAAGCGGCAGCGCACGGTGCCGCTCGCGGTCGCCACCCGCGGCCGGTTGCCGCCGGCGACGGCGGTCGCCGATGTGCCCTCGTGCAGCACCGCCCCCGCCGTGCGCGCCGCCCGGGCCAGGCCCAGCGCGTAGTTCAGCGGGTGAAGGTGCCCGGCTCCTGTGTCGACGATGCCGCCATGATAGCGGACCGAGCCCAGCCGCTGGCGCACCGAGGCCGGATCCAGGCACTCGATCGCGTCATAGCCGTAGCGGCCGGCGAGGTGGTCGGCATAGGCGTGCAGTTCGCCCGTCAGCGCCGGCTTGTGCGCCACCGTCATCACGCCGGGGCGGTAGTCGCAGGCGATGGCGTGGCGGGCGATGCGGTCGCGCACGGCGGCCTTCGCCGCTTCGGCCAGGTCCCACAGCGCACGGGCGCGGTCGGCGCCGACCATGGCCTCCAGCGCCTCCTGGTCCTTGCGCTGGCCGGAGCCGAGCTGGCCGCCGTTGCGCCCCGAGGCGCCCCAGCCGACTCGCCGCCCCTCCAGCAGCCGCACCGAGAAGCCGGCCTCGGCCAGGTGCAGCGCGGCCGACAGGCCGGTATAGCCGCCGCCGATCACGCAGGCGTCCACGCTGCAATGGCCGTCCAGCGGCGGATAGCGGGTCCGGTCGTTCGCGGTCGCCGCGTACCACGACGGTGCGTGCTCGGTCGTCGCCATGGCCCAGGCTAGCGCGGCGCGGCTACAGCGGCCAGACCAGCAGCAGCAGCGGGGTCGCCACCAGCACGATCAGCACTTCCAGCGGCAGGCCCACCCGCCAGTAGTCGCCGAACTTGTAGCCGCCCGGCCCCATCACCAGCACGTTGTTCTGATGGCCGATCGGCGTGAGGAACGAACAGGAGCCGCCGATCGCCACCGCCATCAGGAAGCTGTCGGGGTTAACGCCGATCTGCCCGGCGATGGTCGCCGCGATCGGCGCCATCACCACCACCGTCGCCGCGTTGTTCATGATGTCCGACAGCGTCATCGTCACCACCATGACCACGACCAGGATCACCACCGGGCTGATCTCGCCGGCCAGCATCAGCACGGCATCGACGATCAGCTGGGTGCCGCCGGTGCTCTCCAGCGCGCCGCCAAGCGGAATCATCGCGCCGAGCAGCACGATCACCGGCCAGTCGATCGCCTCGTAGGCCGCGCGCGCGGTGATCGTCTGGCCGACGATCAGCAGCACCACCGCCAGCCCGAACGCCACCTGCACCGGGAACACGTTCAGCGCCGCCAGCACCAGAGCGGCGGCGAAGATCGCCACCGGCAGCCAGGCCCGGCGCTGTGAGGCCAGCTTCAGCGCGCGCGGCGCCAGCGGCAGGCAGCCCATCTCGCGCACGATGTCGGGCAGCGCGTCGATCTCGCCGTGCAGCAGCAGCACGTCGCCGGCGGCGAAGCGCACCTCGTCGATACGGTTGCGGAACGGCACGCCCTCGCGGGCGATCGCCAGCAGGTTGACGCCGAAGCGCCGGCGCATCCGCAGCCGCTCGGTCGAGCGGCCCTCGATGCGGCTGCCGGGCTGCACCACCGCCTCGATCACGCCGACCTCGTCGCTGCGCAGGTCGCCGGGATCGAAATCCTCGCGGCCGACGAAGTCGATCCCGCCCTTGCCGACCAGCTTCTTCAGGTGGCTGGGGTCGGCGCGCACGATGATGATGTCGCCGTCCGCGATCCGCTCCATGCGCAGGTTCTGATAGCGGCGCAGCTCGCCGCGGATCAGGCCGACCACCACGATGTGGCCCTCGCCGGCCGCCTCCAGCTCGCGCAGCTCGGTGCCGATCAGCTTGCAATCCTCGCCGATGCGCAGTTCCGAGACATAGTCGCGGATCTTGAACGCCTCGTCGGCCGACTGCCGGCCGCGCCGGTCCTTCGGCACCAGCCGCCAGCCGATCAGCACCACGAACGCGACCCCGGCCAGGGCGACCGCGACGCCGACCGGCGTGAAGTCGAACATGCCGAACGCTTCGCCGCCCAGCCGGGCGCGGTAGGTGGCGACCAGGATGTTCGGCGGCGTGCCGATCTGGGTGATCAGGCCGCCCAGGATGGTGCCGAAGGCCAGCGGCATCAGCACGTGCGACGGCTGCGCCTCGACCTCGCGCGAGGCGCGCAGCGCCAGCGGCATCAGCAGCGCCAGCGCGCCGACGTTGTTCATGAACGCCGACAGCAGCGCGCCGATCGCGGTCAGCGCCGCGATCAGCGTCACCGGCTTGTGCACCCAGTGCAGCAGCACGTCGGCGACCCGGTCGAGCACGCCGCTGTCCTGCAGCGCCCGCGAGATGATCAGCACCGCCGCCACCGTGATCACCGCGGGGTGTCCGAAGCCGGCGAAGGCCTCGTCGCCCGGCACCACGCCGGCCACCGTCGCCGCCATCAGCGCGCCGAACGCGACCACGTCGTAGCGGACCGGCCCCTTGACGAACAGCACGAGCGCCAGCCCGAGGACGGCGAAGATGATGATCTGGTCAGTGCTCACTCGGGCCCCTATGTTTGCCCTGCGTCCCTTGCGGCTCCGCCCGCCGGCGGCGCACCCGCCATCCCCGACGGCAACACTGGAACACCCCAGCCATGCCTCAGTTGCAGATTCACCAGGTGCCGGTGCTGAACGACAACTACGTCTACCTGGCCCACGAACCAGACAGCGGCGCCACGGCGGTGGTCGACCCGGCGGTGGCGGAGCCGGTGCTGGCGGAGGCCGTGCGCCTCGGCTGGACCATCACCCACATCCTCAACACGCACCATCACGGCGACCATGTCGGCGGCAACGCCGCAATCCAGGCCGCCACCGGCTGCACCATCGTCGGTCCGCGCGCCGACCGCAACCGCATTCCCGGCATCCAGGTCGAGGTCGGCGACGGCGACAGCTATGCGCTCGGCGACCAGGTGGCGACCGTGTTCGACGTGCCCGGCCACACCCGCGGCCACATCGCCTACTGGTTCGCGGATCTGCGCGCGCTGTTCTGCGGCGACACCCTGTTCGCGCTCGGCTGCGGGCGCCTGTTCGAGGGCTCGCCGGCGCAGATGTGGGCCTCGCTGGGCAAGCTGCGCGCGCTGCCGGGCGATACCCGCGTGTTCTGCGCCCACGAATATACCCAGTCCAACGCCCGCTTCGCGGTGACGGTCGACCCCGACAACGCCGCGCTGACGCGCCGTGCCGCCGCGATCGACGCCGCAAGGGCCAAGGGCGAGCGCACGGTGCCGTCGCTGCTGGCGGACGAGCTGGCGACCAACCCGTTCCTGCGCGCCGACGACCCCGCGCTTGCCGCCGCGGTGGGACTGGCCGGCGCCGATCCGGTGGCGGTATTCGCCGAGGTGCGCGGCCGCAAGGACCGGTTCTGAGGCGGGCGGCGCGGCCGGATCAGTCGCCGGCGTAGAGCTCGGTCTCGCGCAGGTACCCGGCCCAGGCGAACCAGTAGGCGACATGGCCGGCCACCCGCGGCAGGGTGGCGCCGTCGTCGCCGACCAGCGCGTCCTCGGTCACCGTCCAGCCCTGGCCGTCGGCCGCCAGCCTGTCGAGCCCGCCGTCGGCGGCGAAGTCGCGGCCCTCGCGGGCATAGGCGCGCACGGTCCGCGTCGCCGCGTCGCCGACCAGCACCACGTCGGAAAAGCCGACCCGGTCGTTGATCACCCGGCCGCCGGCGAAGACCGACAGCGGCCAGGCCTTGGCGCCGCCGGGCGCGCGGATGCCGAACACGAAATCCTTCGCCGCCAGCCCGCCTTCGGCCACCACCGCCGGGAACATCAGGTCCGGGCTGGCGAAATAGTCGGCATAGGCCGCACCGGGGGCGTAGTCGCGCTGATAGCCGGTGTCGAGCGACAGCACGGTGGTGTCGGGGTTGGCGTCGCGCCACGCCGCCCAGCTGGTGATCGCCACCGGCCGGATCGCGAGTTCGATGCCGCTGCCGGTCAGCGGGCCGACCACCGGCCGGCCGGTGAACTGGTTCCACAGGCTGCCGGTCTGGTGGTCGTACATCAGCTTGTTCGACCGGTAGAGCAGGCCCGACGAGCCGAAGGTGAACGGCGCGTCGCGGCCGGCGACCGTCGTCTCGAACAGGATGCCGGCGCCGCACAGCGTGCAATAGGCCAGCGATACCGGCACGCCGCCGACCACGTCGTTGAACATCTCGTGCCAGTCGAGAATGCGCAGCGGATAGGCACGCGCATCGCCGTCGATGGCGACGCCAAACACCAGGTCCTCGTCGCGCAGATAGCCGGCCTCGTCCGCCGGAACCTGGGCGGCGTTGACCAGCGCCGGGATGCCGTCGACCTTGACCCCGCCCCAGACGATCTCCTCCAGCCGGATCTCGTGGGCGACGCCGTCGGGCAGGAAGGCGGCGAAGCGCGGGTCGATCGCCTCCAGCACCGTGCGCTGCAGCGCGGGGAAGCTGGGGTGCGGGGCGAGCCCGGTCTCGCGCTCGCGCCAGACCATCCACTCGAACCAGCCGCCCCGGTCCGGCACGCCGGTAAGACGGCTCAGCGCGTCGCGCATCGCCTGCGGCGGCAGGAAGGTGTAGCGCATCGTCAGGATCAGGTTGTGCGCCACCCGCGGGTCGCCGTTCGCAACCAGCGCTTCCAGCGCCGTCGGCGCACTCGCGGCATCGCCGAATACCAGGTCCAGGCTGTCCAGCAGCACCTGGTTGTCGTTCAGCTGCGCCGCCGCCGGCCTGGCAAGGCCGACAAGCAGGGCAAGGCAGGCAAGCCATCGGGTCATCTTGGGAAGTCCGGCGCGGCGGCGATCGATCCACTAGACCCCGGAAGCGGGGCCCCCGCCAGGGGCCTTCACGCGCTTGTTGCCCGAAGTGACGCGCGGTGCCGGCCGGTCGTGCGTTGGCCACAATGTCCCGCTATGGCTACACTCCGCCCGGCCGCCCGCGCGGACCGGCCAGAAAAGGAGAGGGGCGCCATGACCATCGGAAAATCCACCGCGCTCTTTGCGCTGCTCCTGCTCGGACCCGGCGCGGCGACGGCGCAGTCGCCCGACCCGCTGGCCGGCTTCTACTACATCGCGCCGGGCGGCATCGGCGCCGGCTATGCCGACTACTATGCCCTGTTCGAGAACGGATTCTGGGAATATGGCGACGCCTATCTCTGCGCCGACGACGGGGCGTTGAACGAAGAGGCCGTCCCCTACCGCGCCGGCGGCTGGCGGCGCGACGGCGCCATCCTGATCCTGAACGAATCGGCGCGGACCGTGCACACCGGCGGCACCTGCGAATGCGACGCCATCGAGTGCCGCATCGTCGGCGGCACCGTCCGCACCCTGCATCCGATGCTCGACATCGTCGTCGACCCGGCCGCTGCCTGCGCCTCCGACCGCGACCCGATGGCCGATCTCGGCGTCGACCTGCCCTGCCTGACCATCAACGGCACCGGCTTCTTCCGGCTAGGCCGGGCCGAGGACTACCTGCCCTGACCGTGCTTGCGCGTGGAACCCGACGCCGCCGCTGTCGTTGACCCGTCAGGAGGCGGAGCGGCAGCGAAAGGACCGGACCATGCGCCATGTCAACGACGGAGCCGGACGCGACCACGTCGAGATCGAACCGACCGAGGCCCGCCAGGGCGAGCCGGGCCGGCCGATGATGTACGTGCTGCTCGGCGGCATCGGCGGCACGGTGTTCGGCTTCGCGATCGCGTTGCTGGCCTTCGCCGGCTAGCGGCTGGAGACGGAATTATCGTTTCATGAACGAGGGTTAACCTCCGGGTGACAGTCGTCACACGTTGGCGCGAGGAATTCCGCGGCCTTGCACGCAGGCCGTGTCATTGTCCCGCCGCCGGCCGATTTTTGCCACATCGCGCGCCCACCTGCCTTTCCGATGCTGCCCAGAAACAGACCGGGAGGTTTGTCGATGTTGGCTTCGGACCTGGTGGGATGGCTTGCCGCCGCGCTGACCCTGGTCGCATTCTCGATGCAGGCCATGGTGCCGCTGCGTATCGCCGCGCTGGCCGCCAATTTCTGCTTCATCGTCTACGGCACTCTCTCCGGGCTTTACCCGGTGGTCGCACTGCACGCCGTGCTGGTGCCCTGCAACCTCTACCGGCTGCACCAGCGGCTGCGCGCGTCGAAACCGGCGGCCGAGCGCCGCGAGCCCCGGCTGCCCCCGCTGGCGCCATCGCCCGCCACGTCGAGCACCCTGCGGGAGGCGCGCTCCAGCGGCAGCGTGGCCCCGGCACCGACCGTCCACCGGCAAGCCGCCTGAGCCGCGCCGTCGGCAGGGCCCGTGCGTGGGTTGCCATCGTATGATATTACCTTTGCCCCGCGTGGCGCTTCGGGACCCGGTCCGGATGCGAGATTCAGGCTGTTGCGGGAATGATTCATATGATTAATATGCGCCTGCCTGGCAGGCGGCAACGAGGCCGCCGTCGCCGCTCGCCGGCGGACGGGCAGGACGTCAAGAAACCGGTCCAGGCACGGCCGGACCGGAACGGGAGGGAAATCGATGAAGAAGCTGCATCTGATCGGCGCCACCGCGGCCATCGCGCTGGCCGCCTTCGCCGGGTCCGCCGCGGCCCAGGACAAGCCGAGCATGGCCTTCGTGGTCAACGCCGCGTCCGACTTCTGGAAGCTGGCCGAGGCCGGCGTGCGCGCCGCACAGGAGGAGCTGCCCGACTACGACCTGCAGTTCCGCTACCCGGCCCAGGGCACGGCCGCGCTGCAGAACGCGCTGATGGACGACCTGGTCGCCGCCGGCGTCGACGCCATCATGATCTCGTCGGTCGACCCGAAGACCTCGATCGACGCGTTCAACCGCATCGCCGGCCAGGTGCCGCTGTTCACCACCGACTCCGACGCGCCGGACAGCGACCGCATCGCCTATATCGGTTCGTCGAACACCGACGCCGGCCGCCAGGCGGGCGAGATCGCGATCGAGGCGCTGCCCGACGGCGGCACCTGCATGGGCTTCGTCGGCTTCCTTGGCGCCGACAACGCGGTCGAGCGCATCGCCGGCTTCCGCGAGGCGGTGGCAGGCCACAACATCGAGCTGGTCGACGTGCGCGGCGACGACGTGGACTTCGCCCGTGCCCGCTCCAACGTCGACGACGTGCTGGTCGCCAACCCCGAGGTGAACTGCATGGTCGGCTTCTATTCCTACAACCCGCCGAAGATCTACGAGGCGCTGCAGGCCGCCAACCGGCTGGGCGACATCACCGTGATCGCCTTCGACGAGGATCCGATCACGCTGGGTGCGGTGCGCGAGGGCTCGTTCGCCGGCACCGTCGTGCAGCAGCCCTATGAGTGGGGCTACCAGGGCATGAAGCTGATGGCCGCCTATCTCGAGGGCGACAAGTCGGGCATTCCCGCGGACGGGCTGATCATCGTCCCGACCAAGATCATCAACCAGGAGAACGTCGACGCGTTCCAGGCCGAGCTGACCGCTCGCATTTCCGGCAACTGAGGTCGCGCAGGGGCGGGCCGGCGCGGCTTTCGACCGCTCCGGCCACGCCCTACCCGACCGGTCCGCCGACCGACGCCGTCTTGCCCAAGCCCGTCCCGGGCAGACGCGGCCGACCCGTGGCGGACCGGACCGGATCGCCGGGACAAGCCCGGCGTCGACGTGCAACAATGGCTGCAGCGCCCTCGCATCCGGCCCACCATGACCGAACCGCCTTTGCTGGAACTGTCCGGGATCACCAAGATCTATCCCGGCGTCGTTGCGCTGGACGACGTCTCCTTCGCGCTCGGCGCCGGTGAGGTCGTCGGCCTGATCGGCGAGAACGGCGCCGGCAAGTCGACGCTGATGAAGGTGCTGGGCGGCGTGGTGGCGCCGTCGGCCGGCCGCATCCGCATTGGCGGGGTCGAGTGGGCCGGACTGACCGTGCAGCAGTCGATGGCGGCCGGCATCGCCTTCGTCCACCAGGAACTCAACCTGTTCGACAACCTGGACGTCGCCGCCAACGTTTTTCTCGGCCGTGAGCTGCGCAGGGGCGTGCTCGGCCTGGTCGACAATGCGGCGATGGCGGCCGCGGTACAGCCGATCCTGGCGCGCCTGGGCGCCACATTCCGGCCCGACACGCCGGTGCAGCGGCTCTCGCTGGCCGAACGCCAGCTGCTGGAGATCGCCAAGGCGCTGTCGCTCGACGCCCGCATCGTGATCATGGACGAGCCGACCTCCAGCCTGACCATCGCCGAGACTAAGCGGCTGCTGGCGGTGATCGCCGACCTGAAGGCGCACGGCATCGCGGTGATCTTCATTTCGCACCGGCTCAACGAGGTGGAGGAATGCGCCGACCGCGTGGTCGTGCTGCGCGACGGCCGTGTCGCCGGCGCGCTGAGCCGCGGCGAGATCGCGCACGACACCATGATCCGGCTGATGATCGGACGCGATCTGAAGGCGCTATACGACCCGCCCCGGGTCGCACGCGGCGATCCGGTGCTGCAGATCCAGGGGCTGCGCACCCAGGCTAACCCGCATGCGGCGGTCGACCTCGACGTCCACGCCGGCGAGATCCTGGGGCTGGCCGGGCTGGTCGGCGCCGGGCGCACCGAGCTGGCGCGCGCCGCCTTCGGCATCGACCCTTCGCGCGGCGGCGCCATCGTGCTCGGCGGCCGGCGGCTGGCCGGCCACAGCCCGGATGAGGCCATCGCCGCCGGTCTGTTCCTGGTGCCGGAGGACCGCAAGCAGTCGGGCCTGGTGCTCGACTTTACGATCATGGCCAACATCGCGCTGCCCGACCTGCCGTCGCTCGCCCGCGGCGGCCTGGTCCAGCGCCGGCTGGAGCGCGAGCGCGCCGACGCGCAGCGCAAGCGTCTGGCGATCAAGACGCCGGACGTGCTGCGGCTGGCCAACGAGCTGTCGGGCGGCAATCAGCAGAAGATCGTGCTGGCCAAGTGGCTGGCGATGGCGCCGAAGGCGATCATCTTCGACGAACCGACCCGCGGCATCGACGTCGGCGCCAAGACCGAGATTTATAGGCTGATGCGCGGCCTGGCCGACGCCGGCGTGGCCGTCCTGATGATCTCCAGCGACATGGAGGAGGTGATCGGGGTCAGCGACCGCATCGCGGTGATGCACAGCGGTGCGATTGCCGGCGAACTGGCGCGCGGCGACTTTTCCGAACACAACGTGCTGACGCTGGCCGTCGGCAACGGGCCGGCGCCGGGCGCGCGCGCGGCCGCGATGGCAGGTGGCTGAGATCCATGCATAAGAAAGACATCGGGCTGTTCGTGCTGATCCTGGTGGTCGGCGCGGTGGTGACCATCATCAACCCGCTGTTCCTGTCGGGCGTGAACATCGCCAACACCGCCAATCTGGTCGGTCTGTTCGGCCTGTTCGCCATCGCCCAGGCCTTCGTCATCATCACCTCCGGCATCGACCTGTCGGTCGGTCGGTGATCGCCCTGCTCGGCGTGCTGTTCGTCGACTTCATCGCGGTGCAGGAGGTGGCGGCCAGCCGCCATCCTGATCGTGCTGGCGCTCGGCCTGCAGTGATCGGCCTGATCCGCGGCTTCCTGTTCACGCGGATGGGACTGCAGCCCTTCGTCGTCACCTTGTGCGGCCTGCTGGTCTATCGCGGCGTCGCGCTTCTATACCGAGGACGCCACCGCCGGCTTCACCTTCGGCCGGAGTTTCCCGGCGCTGGACTGGCCCTGACCATCGAGCGGTTCCGCCGGGTGCCGCCTGATGGTCGCCTTCGCCGTCGTCGCGGCGGTGGCCTGGGTGCTGCTGCACCGCTCGGTGTTCGGCCGCCACCTGTTCGCGGTCGGCAAGAACGAGGAGGCGGCGCGCTATTCCGGCATCCGCACCACGCGGGTGATCGTCGGCGCCTATGTGATCTGCTCGGTGCTGACCGCGCTGGCGGCGGTGTTCTTCGCCACCTACACCCGCTCGATCTCGCCGGCCAGCCATGGCAATTTCTACGAGCTCTACGCCATCGCCGCGGCGGTGCTCGGCGGCTGCTCGCTGCGCGGCGGCGAGGGCTCGATCGTCGGCGTCGTGCTGGGCGTGATCCTGCTGCAGGTGCTGCAGAACCTGGTCAACCTGCTCGGCATCCCCTCCTCGCTCAACTTCGCGGTGATGGGCACGGTGATCCTGATCGGCGTGCTGGCGGACAGCCAGTTCGCCACCTTCCGCCAGCGCCGCCGCGCCGCCCGCTCGCTGGATGCCAGGCCCGCCGAGCAGCCGGCGGAGTAGCGCGCCGCCCCCGATCGCGGGGGTGCCATTTCCCCGTCACGATGTCATGCTTCGATCAGGCAACGGCAACGGATGCATGAGGACGCAACGATGGCGCTGAAGACCAAGCTGCTGGCCGGTTTCATGCTGGCGATCGGGATCCAGGCCGCGCAGGCGGAGGACCGGTTGACGCCGCTGCTGCGCTTCGTGCCGGCGTCGGCGTTGGCCGAAGGCGGACCGTCCAATGCGATCCAGTACAGCGATTTCGCGGCGATCCGCCACGCGGTCGGCCAGCGGCTGTCGCTCGGCGACGCGTTCACCTGGAGCCGGGAGGACCGCGAACTCGCCGCGGCGATGCGCATCGTGGTCGCGCCGCACATGCTGGCGAACTATTTCTCCCGCATGCTCGCGGCCGAGCGGCCGATGTCCGACTATCTCGGTTTCGGCATGATCGACATCGGCCAGACGCTCGGCTTCGCCCAGCCGCCAATGGTGCCCATGGTGCTGACCGGCAACGACGCCGTCACCAATGCGGCTGCGGTCGGCGCAGCCCTGGGCAATCACGGCTTCGCCGCGGAGAATCGCAACGGCCACACGATCTGGTGGTACCTGGACGACAATGCACTCGACCTCCGCAACCGCGACGTCAGCAACCCCCTGCGCGGCGATCTCGGGGGGTCGGCGCGCGCCGGCGTGGTCGACGGCGCCTTCGTCGCCGCCAGCCACTGGGGCACCATCGACGTGATGCTCATGGCGGTGGACGGACGGATCGGCACCGCGCAACAGTCGCCCGACATGCGGGCGCTGGCGGTCGCGCTCGACACGCCGGTGCAGGCCGATGGCGCGCTGCTGCAGGCCTATCTGTTCACCGGCACACTGTTCACCCGCGACATCGTCGATGCGCTCGGCCCGGCCGCCGACGAAGAGACCCGCGCAAGGTTGCTGGCGCAATTGATGGGCAGCGGCGACGGACCGGCGACGCCGCGCTACGAGGCGGTGGCACTCGCCGACCGCCAGGAAGGCGCAAATCCGGTCGGCGTCGTCGCGCTGTCCTACCGCAACCGCGCCGATGCGGAGCGGGCGACGCAGACGGTCGCCGAGGCCTTCGCGACGGCCACGTCGATGGCATACCAGCGGCCGTTCGCGGAGATCATGCCCTATGCGGTGGTGACCGACGTGGTCGACGTGCCCGACGCGGGCCGCGCCGTCGCCCGCATCGCCTTCGTCATGGTGCCGGAGACGACGCTGGAAGGGCCTTCGGACAACATGCGCACGCCGTTCTACGGCCTGATCCAGATGCTCTATCGCGGCGACCTCGCGCCGTTGGCTACGGCCGGGTAGCCGGCTGGATCAGAAGAAGCAGGCGTTGTCGTAATACTCGCCGGGTCCGTCATAGGCGAACAGCTCGGCAATGACCTGGTTGCTGCCGTCGACCAACAGCAGGCTGTCGCCGGTGCTCCATTCGCCGGTGACGCAACCGAGGGGCCCGTCGCCGGAATACCACCCGCCGTCGATGCACAGCTGACTGCCGCGCACCGACCAGGCGCCGTCGAACTCGTCATAGTCGCCGTAGTCGTTGACCCAGATCGACTCGTAGTAGCCGTCGCCGCTGAAATAGCCGCACTCGTAGCTCGGTCCCCACGGTCCATTGGCGAAGTGCTCGATGTAGGCACTGCCGTCGGCCAGGAATTCGTTCAGCTCGCGTGCCGTGGCCGTCGCGGGGTTCGCCGGTCCCGGCCCGGGGCCGAACCCGCCACCCTGGAAATTACCGCCGGCCGGCACGCATGCCGCGCACAGCAGCGTCCCGCCCAACACGACCGTATCGATTCCCCTGCGCACTGCGATCCTCCGCCAGTCCTGCTCGGGACAGCGTAGTTGACGGAGCGCGGGTGGCAACCCAAAACAGGCTCCGGCGCGCGGCCTCGATGTCGTGCGCCGATCCGGGTCGGCCTCAGTCCAGCGCCGCCAGTTCGTCGATCAGCCCCTCGACCACGGCCAGGCCCTTGTCCCAGAAGGCGGGGTCGGATGCGTCGAGGCCGAACGGCGCCAGCAGCTCCTTGTGCCGCAGCGTGCCGCCGGCCCTGAGCATGGCGAAATACTTCTCGGCGAAGCCGTCGGCGCCCTGCTGATAGACCGCATAGAGCGAGTTCACCAGGCAGTCGCCGAAGGCATAGGCGTAGACGTAGAACGGCGAATGCACGAAGTGGGGGATGTACGACCAGTAGACGTTATATTCGGGATCGAAGTCGAAGGCCGGGCCCAGGCTTTCGGTCTGCACGCCCATCCAGATCTGGCCCAGCCGCTCCGGCGTCAGCTCGCCCTCGCGCCGCTCGTCGTGGACCCGCCGCTCGAACTCGTAGAAGGCGATCTGGCGGACGACGGTGTTGATCATGTCCTCCACCTTGCCGGCCAGCATCGCCTTGCGGCGGCCGGCGTCGGTCTCCGCGTTCAGCATGGCGCGGAAGGTCAGCATCTCGCCGAACACGCTGGCGGTCTCGGCCAGCGTCAGCGGCGTCTGCGACAGCAGGTGGCCCTGGCCGGCGGCCAGCACCTGGTGCACGCCGTGGCCGAGCTCGTGCGCCAGCGTCATCACGTCCCGCGTCTTGCCCAGGTAGTTCAACAGCACGAACGGATGCGCCGACGGCACGGTCGGATGGGCGAAGGCACCCGACGCCTTGGCCGGACCGACCGGCGCGTCGATCCAGCCGCTGTCGAAGAAGCGCCGGGCGATGTCCGCCATCTGCGGGGCGAAGCCGGCATAGGCGCCCAGTACCGTGTCGCGCGCGTCGGTCCACGGGATCGTGCGGTCGTCGACGTCGGGCAACGGGGCGTTGCGGTCCCAGTAGGCCATCCGGTCGACGCCCAGCCAGCCGGCTTTCATCGTGTAGTAGCGGTGCGCGATGCGCGGGAAGGCGGCGCGGACGGCGGCGACCAGCGCGTCGACCACCTCGTCCTCGACCTGGTTGGCCAGGTTGCGGCTGGACACCGGGCGCGCGAAACTGCGCCACTCGTCCTCGATCGCCTTGTCCTTCGCCAGCGTGTTGGTGACCAGCGAAAGCAGGCGGATATTGTCGTTCAGCACCCGCGCGATCTCGTGTGCGGCAGCGCCGCGCACCTTGCCGTCGCTATCCGACAGCAGGTGCAGCGCCTCGGCGCTGGTCAGCGTCTTGCCGCCCACCGTGAAGCGAAGCGCGGCCATGGTCTCGTCGAACAGCCGGTTCCAGGCGGCGCGGCCCGCGATCGCCTTGTCGTGCAGCAGGCGCTCCAGGTCGTCGGCCAGCTGGTGCGGCCGGAACGCGCGCACGTCGTCCAGCCAAGACCGGTAGTGCGCGGCGGCCGGGTCCCGCAGCTGTGCGGCGAACACGGCATCGTCGATCCGGTTCAGCTCCAGCGTGAAGAACAGCAGGTGCGTGGTGATCTTGTTGACCCGCTCGCGCACGCCCTGCACGAAGCGGGCGATCTTGGGGTCGAGCGCGTCCAGCGCCTGCTCCAGGTCGGCATAGCTCAGCACCCGCGACAGCGCCTCGTCGATCGCCTCGTAGGCGGCGATCGCCCGGCCCAGCGCCGCACCGTCGAGGCCGGCCAGCTTGTCCTTGTAGGTGCCGGCAAAGGCCTCGGCATCGGCCAGCGCCTTGTCGAGCGCCGCACCGATCGCCGGGTCGTCGATGCTGGCGAACAGGGCGCTCAAGTCCCATCTTGGCAGCATGCCGAGCGCCGATTCCGTGCCGCTCGCGGCGCCGTCGGGGGCAGGATTGGCATTGTTGGAACGCGCAATTCGCATAATCATGTCCAATCGGTCGCGGTCGCAGCGGTAACTGTGCCCGGGATCGGCGCCAGGAACGAGAACAACAACGCACCAGAGGATACGCCGGCAGGGGGCCTGCACATGCAGTTAGCGGACTATAGGGCGATCGACAATCTCGCCTCGATGTTTTTCGACGAGGCCGACCGCCGCGGCGATGCCCCCTTCCTGTGGGCGAAGAACGGCAACGGCTACGCGCCCCGAAGCTGGCGCGGCGTCGCCGGACATGCCGCAGCGCTGGCCCAGTCGCTGCGCGACCTCGGGGTCGTCGCCGGCGACCGGGTGGTGATCGGCTCGGAGAACCGGCCGGAGTGGGTGATCGCCGACGAGGCGATCCTCGCCATCGGCGCGATCCCGGTGCCGGTCTATACGACCTATACCGTCGCCGACCACAATCACGTGCTGGCCGACAGCGGCGCGGTCGCGGCGATCGCCTCGACCCAGACCCTGACCCGGCGGCTGGCCGAGGCGGCGAAGGGCACCGACTGCCGCATCCTGGTCAGCATCGATGCACCGGACCTCAAGTCCAACATCCAGGTCGTCGACTGGGCCGACGTCGCCGCTGCCGACGGCGACATTGCCCAGGCCCGCGCCTGGGCGTCGGCGCAGCCGCGCGCCGGGACCAGCGCGATCATCTATACCTCCGGCACCGGCGGCAAGCCGAAGGGCGTGATGCTCAGCCACGGCGCGATCCTGTGCAACATCATGGGCGCGTTCAACCTGCTGAACGAACTTGGCCTCGACGAGGAAGTATTCCTCTCGTTCCTGCCGCTGTCGCACAGCTACGAACACGCCGCCGGGCTGCACTTCCCGGTCTCGATCGGCGCCCAGGTCTATTACGCGGAAGGGATCGACAAGCTCTCGACCAACATGACCGAGGCGCGCCCGACCATCATGACGGCGGTGCCGCGGCTGTACGAGACCATGCGCAGCCGCATCCTGCGCGGGGTCGAGAAGACCGGCGGGATGAAGGCGAAGCTGTTCGAGAAGGCGCTCGACATCGGCACCCGTCGCTACCATGCGCCGGGCTCGCTCGGTCTGGGCGACCGGCTGGTCGACCCGCTGCTCGACCGGCTGGTCCGCAACAAGGTCCGCGACCGGTTCGGCGGACGGCTGAAGGCGTTCGTCTCCGGCGGTGCGCCACTCAACCCCGACGTCGGCGTGTTCTTCCTGGCGCTGGGCGTGCGCGTGCTGCAGGGCTATGGCCAGACCGAGAGCGGGCCGGTCGTCTCCTGCAACCGGCCGAGCAAGATCAAGATGCACACGGTCGGCCCGGCCTTTCCCGACGTCGAGGTGAAGATCGCGCCCGACGGCGAGATCCTGATCCGCGGCGAGCTGGTCATGCAGGGCTACTGGAACATCCCCGACCTGACCGCCGAGACCGTGAAGGACGGCTGGCTGCACACCGGCGACATCGGCCTGATCGACGAGGACGGCTACATCCAGATCACCGACCGCAAGAAGGACATCATCGTCAACTCGGGCGGCGACAACATCTCGCCGCAGCGGGTGGAAGGTATCCTGTGCCTGCGGCCGGAGATCGCACAGGCGATGGTCTATGGCGACAAGCGGCCCTACCTGGTTGCCCTGGTCGTGCCCGACCCGGAATGGGCCAAGGGCTGGGCGAAGGAGCACGGCAAGCCGGCCGACGCCGCGACGCTCAACGCCGACCCGGATTTCCGCGCCGCGATCGCCGCGGCGGTGCGGGCCGGCGAAGCAGAGCTGTCGCCGATCGAGCGCGTGCGCCAGTTCGCGCTGGCCGACGAGCCCTTCACCGTCGACAACGGCATCCTGACCCCGTCGCTGAAGGTGAAGCGCCACGTGCTGCGCGAACTCTACGGCGAACGGCTGAACGCGCTCTACGGCCGCGGCAAGGACTGAGGATACCGGCGCCGCGCTCACCGATTTCACACGATCAGTTGAGGGATCGTGTGGTTACGCTGCGGTGTGCGCGTCCTATGGGTTGCCCCGACAGGAAACGTCAGGGGAGAAACACGATGATCCGGTCGACCTTCGCAGTGCTGGCGCTCGCCGGTGCAACCGCGCTGGCGGGCTGCATGCAGTCCGGCAACGGCGGCAACGGCGGAACCGCGGCGGCGACGGATGCCGCGGCGACGACGGCGGCAGCGAGCGGCCTGGAAACCGCACGCGGCAGTTTCCAGGGCCAGAGCGGCCACACCACCACCGGCAGTGCCAGCGTGTTCTGGACCGGTTCGCAATGGGTGGTGGCGCTCAGCAGCGACTTCAGCCAGGACGACGCGCCCGACCCGGTGGTCGGCCTCGGCGTCAACGGCGCCTACGACCCGGCCGCAAAGCTCGGTCCGCTGCAGGCGATGCAGGGCGCGCAGGTCTATCCCCTGCCCGCCGGCCTCGACATCGGCGACTATCTCGAGGTCTACATCTGGTGCGAGGAGTTCGCCGTACCGCTCGGCGTCGCGCCGCTGACCTTGCTCTGATCCGCAGCGGTGCCGTCGGGGCCGGCGTTCAGAACGGCTCCGACAGCACCGCGGTCTCGCCCGGCAGGATCTCCACCCGCAGCGTCTGCCCCGACCCGCCCTCGATCTCGACCTTGTAGACGCCGGCCCTGAGCTCGACCGGCGGGTCGCCGACCGTGCCGCTGGCGACCGCGCGCCCGCGCGGATCGAGCACGCGGAAGGTCGGCACCACCGCCTGGGTCAGCGCCAGGCCCAGCGATTCGGCGTCGCTGGCGTCGAAATAGCGCCCACCGCCCAGCTCCGCCCACTGCCGGAAGGTCTCCGCCAGCGCCGGGTCGTCCAGGTCGAAGCCGACGATGTTGATACGCAGGTCGATGCCCATCGACCGCAGCGCCGCGATCTCCGCCGCCGGGTCGCCGTCGCAGGTCTCCTCGCCGTCGGTGATCAGCACCACCAGCCGGTGCCCCTCGACGCCGGCCATGTCGTTCGGCACCTCGTGCAGCGACGCGCCGATCGGGGTGCGCGCCCGGTTGGTCGGCTCGATGCCGGCGATGACGCCGGCGATGCCGACGGGGTCGAGCGGCTGCGGCGGCAGCACCAGCGCGGTCTCGCAGCTGTCCGGCGGACCCTCGCCGAACACCCGAAGGCCCAGCACCGACCCGGCCGGGATCGTGTTGCCGGTCAGCTCGGTCAGGGTGCGCCGCGCGATCTCGATCTTCCGCTCGTCGTCGATGCGCGCCAGCATGCTGCCCGAGGCGTCGACGATCAGCAGGATGCCGCCGGACGCCGGGGCCGGCCCGCCGTCGGCCGCGGTCTCGGCGGCGGCCACCAGCTGCAGGTAGCCGGGCTCCGCCGGCGGCGGCGGGGGTGGCGGCGTCATGTCGACCGCCGCCGCGACGCGATAGGCGGTCGGCCGGCGCAGCCAGCCGGCAAGCCGCTCGAACGCCGTGTCGATCTCGCCCTGCGACAGCATCGGTTGGTAGAAGCCGCCGTTGAGCCCGGCCCAGTCCTGCATCAGGTTGCGGGTCAGCCACCATTCGTCGCCGGTGAAGGCGCCGGGAACCGCCAGCGCGAAGATCCGCGGCCGGGTCTCGCCCAGGCTGGCCCACAGCTGCGCCGTCAGGTCGGCGCCGTCGGACTGGGCGTCGGTCAGCAGCACGACGGCGCGCACGCCCTCGCGCGCGGCCAGTGCCTGGCTGGAGGCCAGCAGTGCCGCTTCCGCATTGCTGGAGCTGTCCTGCCATGGATAGCCGTGCAGCGTCATGAACGCGGTCAGCGGGTCGCCGGTCCACTGGTCGAGCAGCGCGCGGGTCTGGTCGCCGCGGAACGGGAACAGGTTGACCACCTCGCGGTCCGGCTGCAGACCCTGGGCATAGGCCCGCATCGCCTGCACGATGGCAGGGATGAACGCCTCGACGCTGCCGCTGGTGTCCCAGACCAGCGCCACCGATCGCGGCGGGTCGGCGATGCGCAGGCGATAGCTGCCGGCGCCGGCCTGGGCGCGATAGCGGCGCTCGGTCGGCGTGGTCTCGACCAGTTCCAGCGGAACCGCCGTGCCGGCAGCGTCCTGCAGCGTCGGCAACACGTCGACGCTGGGTTCGCCGGCCAGCGTCAGCAACAGCGCCTGGCCGCCGGCCGGCACGTCGACGGCGTACCAGTCCTCGTCCTCGGCAATCAGCACAGTGCCGGCGACCTCGGTGTCCAGCGGCAGCGCGTCGGCGGTTGCGGGCGTGTCGTTGTCGTCGGCCGGCGGCGGCGCGGGCTCGGCCGGCGGGTTCAGCCATTCGTAGACCGCATCCCGCCCGGTATCGCCCCACTCGCCCAGGATCGAGCGATAGTCCGCACCGCTCGGCGCCTCGCGCACCACCAGCGTCTCCGGCGCAGCGGCACGCCAGGTGTCCGGCGGCGCCGTCATGGTGAACCGCAGGAAGCGCGCCCAGACCGGCGCGTCGAACCGCAGCGTGGCGCTCGGCGCCTCGGCCGGCAGCGTCCAGACCGAAACCTGGGTCCACGGCCCGACCGCGCTGTCCAGGCTGGCCCAGACCGTGACCGACGCGATCCGCTCCTGCGGTTCCGCATCGCGCTGCGACACCCATTCCAGCCCGGTCACCAGGGCGGCCCGGTTGTCGCGGAAGCCGATGACCCACTCCAGCGGCATGCCCTGTTCGTCAAGGTACAGGTTCGGCCGATCCTCCTCGACCGTCAGCATGCGCTGCCCGTCGACCGCGGGCGCCGCCCAGACCACGTGCCCGCCGCGCTGCGGGTCGGCGATGTTGCGCCCGGCGCCGGCCGGATCGAGCGGATCGCCGCCCGGCACGGCTATCGCCTTGATCTCGCCCAGCGTCGTGCCGCCCCAGCCGCGGTCGCCGCTCTGGGTGTCGATCGGCTCGAGCCGCAGGTAGCGCGCCGCGACCGGTGCATCGAAGGCGAAGGCCTGCTCCACCGGCCGCGGCGACATCGCGGCGGTCAGCACGCGCGTGAAGTCGGTGCCGTCGTCCGACACCGAGAGCGCGAACCGACGCAGCCGATCGCCGATCGCCTCGGTGCCGGCCGGCGTCAGCAGCACGCCGGCCAGCGGCACCGGCGCGGCGCCGGCCAGCTGGATCACCGGCTGTTCGCCGTGCAGGAAGGTGCCGTCCATCCGCGCACTGGTCGCACCGTTGGCGCCGCCGTCGATCAGTCGCGGCATGTCCACCAGAACGGCCCCGCCATCCTGGCCGGCCGCCACGTTGACGCCGCCCAGCATCGCCGCCGGCAGCGGCCAGGCCAGGCGCCGGCCGACGGCCGGCGCCCGCGTCCGCGGCACGATCGTCGCCTGGGCGAAGCCGGCCGCGCCGTCCGGTCCGGCCGCCGACACGGCGATCTCCACCGGCCGGTCGGCCCAGGCATCGGGCGCGATCGTCACGGTCACCGGCACCGGCACCGCGACGCCGGGCACCAGGTCGATCCGGTCCTGGACGAAGTCGACCCGCCAGCGGTCGTCGCCGGCATGGCCGGACAGGGTCGCGGACACGGGTCCGGCCGCGTCCGTGGTCAGGGTGGCGAATCCGGTCACCGACTGCGCCGCGGTGTCGAAGGCGGCGACCTCCGCGGCGTCCAGGCTCAGCGCGACGCCGAACGGCGCCGCGGTGCCGGCCGCGGCCGGCGGCCCGCCGGCGCCGAGGTCGAGCGCGAACGCATAGGCCCCGGCCGCGTCCGTCAGCCCCAGGTAATAGCCGGTGCCGGCGGGCATCTCAGCCTGCCAGATGCCGTTGTCGCGGTCGAAGCGGACCGAGCCGATCGAGGTGCGCTCCCAGGCCGGCCACAGGTCCGCCGGATCGGCCGGGTCGGCCTGGACCAGCTGGAAGGCGGCGTCGGCCAATGCGCCGGTCCCGGGATCCAGGTCGCGCAGCGTCAGCACCGTGTCGGCCGGCACGTCGGGCAGCCGGTACCAGTCGGTATCCTCGTAGAAGCCGAAGCCGGCGACGCGCAGGTCCGCCGGCACCGGCGCGGCTTGCCACCACTGGTCGTTGGGTTCCAGGTCGACCGGCCGGTCGTAATAGGGCCGCTGCTCGAACAGCACGGCATAGGGGCCGTCGACCGGCGTGTCGGCGAAGACGGAGAGGTAGTAGTCGCCGCCGGGCAGCAGCCCGTCCCAGACCACCTCGCCGCGCTCAGCGCCGCGGTCGACCGTGTGCAGGCGGCCGACCCGGTACTCCGCGTTGGCGCCCCACTCCAGGTTGGCGGCGACCTGCGCCGCCGGCGGACCGGACAGGGTCAGCCGCACCCGCGTTTCCGCGCCCAGGTAGAAGCGGTAGTAGTCGTAGTCGCGCTCGCGGTCGACCGTGCCGGTGCGCGGCACGCCCGGCTCCAGCCGGGTCGCGCGGGCGATGTCGTCGTTCGGCTCCAGCTCGTCGGTCAGGCCGCTGGCCAGCACGTCGGCGATCGGCGTGCCCGGTGCCGGCGGCGTGCCGAGCGGCTCGGCGAAGATCCGATAGGGTGCGTCGGTGCCGCGCACGCCGAACACGTGCCGGCCCGGCACCAGCAGCAGGTTGTTCATCCGGATCGGCCCGCGGCCCGGCGTCGGCGCCACCTCGGCGATGGTGTTGCCGGCGGAGTCGTACAGCTGCAGCTGCTCGATGGTGTCGCCCTCGGCGGTGATCCGCCACAGCTGCAGCGGCGGCGCGACGTCGAGCGCGAACACGTCCCACTCGCGCCCGGCGAACTGCCCCTCCACCGCACCGTCCGGCGGCATCGCCGTCGCCAGTCCGAAGGCGTCGTTCGGCTCGCGCTCCGCCGCGGGCGGCAGCGGCGCCGCGTCCTCGACGGCCAGGCCATAGGTCTGCGACGGGTCCAGGCTGCCGTAGACGCGCACATAATACTGGCCGGCATCCAGGGTCAGGTCGGGCAGGCGCACCTCGCCGCTGCCGGTCCGGCTCTGCAGCTCCTGCCCGTCGGCATCGTTGAGCGAGAATTGCAGTTCGTCAGTGCCGGGCGCGCGCAACACCAGGTCGAACCGCTGGTCGCGCCACCCGTCGTCGACGGAAAAGGCGAACACGTCGGCGTCGCGGCTGCCGTCGCTGCCGATCAGGCGGCCTTCCAGCGGCAAGGCGGGATCGAAGGCGGCCGCCACTGCGGCGTCGCCGTTCGGCTCCTGCTCGCGGCCGGCCGCGCGGGCGCCGCTGTCGCGTGCCGCGATCAGCAGGCGCGCACCGGTGCGGCCCCTGGCCTGGATCGAATAGGTGCCCGGATCGAGGCCGAGGTCGGCCAGCGTGGCGATGCCGCCGGCCTGCAGATAGGCGTTGTCGAGATTCGAGCCGTCCTCGCGGTAGATGTCGACATAGGGCGAGGCGCCCAGGTCGGGCTGCACCGTCACCGTCCACAGCCGGCCGGCGGCGGCGGCGTCGATGGTCCAGCTCAGCGTCGCCTCGGTGCCCGGCACCGTCGCCAGCACGCCGGCGAAGCCGCCGGCCACCGTCGGCGGCAGCGGCCCGGGCAGCGGGTCCGCCGGCACCGCCGACAGGCGGTAGAGCAGGCCGTCGCCGTAGTTGCCCTCGACGCGGATGGCATAGTCGCCGGCGGCGAGCAGCAGCGGCGGGATCGCCGTGGCCGCCGTCGCCGCCTGCACCGTCTCGGTCAGGATCTCCTCCTCGACGCGGCTGCCGTCCTCGGCCGCGCCGATACGGACCAGCCGGACCCGGCCGTCCTGCCCGGGCAGCGCCTCCAGCGACACCGACCACAGCTGCTGCGCGCCGGCCGCGTCGATGCTCCACGCCACCGCGTCGCTGTCCGCCCCCTGGGCGAAGCCCGCCATGCAGAACGCGCCGCCGGTCGCGGCCAACGTCGCCGCATCGTCGTTCGGCTCGCTCTCCGACGGGCAGCTCTGCGCCGCCGCGGCCGCCGGCAGCAGCAGCACCGCGGCCAGCGCCGCAAGGCGCCGGGCAACGGCGCGTTTGGTCCGATCTGCGGTCATACCTGTCGTGCTTTCCTCATTTCGGGGCCCCACCTGCGCCGCAGGCGCCCTGCATCGCCGCGGCCCGTTGCCCGCGCCGGCGGGTCTCTTCCGCCGCCCGTGCGATCTTCGCTTCCACCTTCGCCGCCTGCCATGCGCCCTGCATGGCTTCCGGGCTGCCCGACAGGCCGAGCACCAGCGAGATCACGCCGACTGCCCGGTTCATCGTGCACAGGACGCGCCGGCCGAGGCTGCGGTAGGCCGGGGTCGACCGCCGCGCCGGCTCGTTGGTGGCCTGATACTCCGTTCCGGATTGGTGGCGGCCGTTCTCCATCTCGTCGCGCACCGCACCGGTGACCGGATCGAAGGTCCACCAGCCGAGCAGAGCGGCATCGGCCACCATCGCCGGCCGCGGCGGCGCAAACACGAGCCTGCCCTCGGCAAGGTGGGTGCGGATGCGCGCGACGGCCTCGTCGGAACCGCCGAGCGCCGGCGCATCGCCCGGCCCGAGCCAAGCCGGCGCCTCGCCGGCCGCCGCTGCCGCTTCGAACACCGCGGCCACGTCGACCGGCACGAACGGCGGCACGTCCGCCTCGCCCATGACCGGCAGCAACAGCCGGTCCACGCCGACGGTCAGCCGTTCCGCCAGCACGCCGCTGGCCGCCCACAGCGCGCCGGCCGCCGGATCGGCGTCGGCCCAGCCACCGCGCCATAGTCGGCGACCAGGTCGATCACCAGCTGGCGCCGGCATCGCCGGCATCCGGGGACCCAGCCGAGCAGGCTCAGCCCGGGAGCGGCCGACGGCGACGCAGGCGCCGAAGGGCCGGCTGCCGCCGCATAGAGCGCACTGCGCAACGGCCCGAAGGCGCGATGCACGACGGCGAGCCCGCCGACCAGCGCGTCGAGCGAGCCGTCTTCCGGCGGCAGCGGCGCATCGAAGGCCGGCATCGCGCCGGTCCACGCCGCCACGTTCCACCGCCGCGGCAAGCGCCCGGTACTCGCCGTCGATCTCCTCCAGCCTCGCCAGCGGCGCCACCTCGCCGGCGCCGACGGCACGGGCGGCGAATCCGACGCGATCGAACAGCGGCACGGTCCACGACGCCTCGCCGCTGCCGGGTCCGGTCAGCGTCAGTTCGAGCCACAGCGCGGCGGCATCGTCGACGACCGCATCCGCGTCCTGCGCGGGCGATCCGCCGAATCCGCCGAAGCCTCGAGCATGGATTGGCCCAGGCCACCCATCGCGTCGCCGGACTGGAACGATTGCGGCGCCGGCAACAGGAAACCGGCCCCGATGACCTCCTCGCCGCCGACGCGCAGCAGCGGCGTATAGCGCAGCGTGCCGGCAGGGGCTCCGGTTCCGCCACCAGCGTGCCGCGGCCGTTGCTCTCGGCGATCATCACCGTGACGCCGTCGTCGGCGAGCGCGGTCAGCGGCCAGCTGTGCTCGACCATCGCCTGCCGCCCCGCACCGCGCAGCTCCGCCACCACGCGCAGCGTCAGCCAGTGCTGCTCGGCGGCGGGCAGCGCCGGTTCGAGCCAGGTCGGCTCGCACAGCCGTGCCCCGGCCCGGCCGCCGTCGGCATCCGGGTCGAGATCCAGCCAGTCGCCGTCGTGCCGCACCTGCAGCCAGACATGGTCCGCCATCGCCCGCTGCACCGCCGCACGGTCGACAACCGGCGCGGCGTAGGGCAGTGCGGCCGCGTCCAGCGCACGTGCCAGGGTGGCGGCGGTGCGATCGGTCTGCGTCACCGCATCATCCCAGATCGCGGCCATCGCGTCGGCCAGCTGCCGCACCGCCGGGTCGGCGATTTCCGGCGCATAGCGGCCGGCCACGGCGATCAGCGGCTCCGGCGCGGCCGGCAGGCCGGACGCCGCCTGAGCCAATCGCGCGGCGACGGCGGTATCGAGCGTGCAGCCCGCGAAGCGCAGTTCGACCGTGGGGTCCGCCGCCCGGAGCAGCGCCTGCGGCAGCGCCCGGTCGGCAGCGCTGCCAGCTGCGGCGCCCACCGTGCCGCCCGCGCCGCGCATCGCGCCGGCATAGCCGTCGGCGGCAACGGACTGCGCAACCCAGGCGAGCAGCGCCGCCGGCTCGCCGCCCACCGCCGCGACCACGGCGGCGGGCGCGAACGGCGCGGACGGGGCCGGTGCGCCGGGCGCGGTCGACGGTGGGACGGCCCCCGCGGTCGCGATATCGGCCGGTTCCGCCCCGTTAGCCTGGCCAAAGCGGCGATTGCCGGGCCATAGCCCTCGTCCACCGCCCACTGGTACAGACGCATGGCCGCCTGCGCCTCGCCGGCCAGTTCCAGCGTCAGGCCATATTGATGCATCAGCCGGGCGACGCCCGGATTCAGGCGCAGCGCCTCGGCGCAGGCCTCGCGCGCCTGGGCGACGGCATCGCCCGACGGCTGCCGCGCCGGGACCGGCCAGCAGGTCGCAGCGCTCGACTGCCGACTGCCCGTGGGCGACGGGCACGCCGCCCGGCCAGCGTCAACAAGACCACGAACACGCGCATGAAGCCCATGGCTTTCACCCCGCCCCGCCGCCTCGTCTTGCCGTGCACCGCCGAGCCCAGGGCCCGCCGACGGCGCCTCAATCTATTGTGGCCAACCCCGGCGGCAGCAACTCTCGCCGACCGCGTCCTCCGGTCCTGCCAGGATCGCACCGCGCACGACAACCGCCGGCTCCGTGGTCAGAGGCCGACCCCGGCACCAAGCCCCCACGCCGGCGCCGACCAGGCCGCCGATCGCATCC
Source organism: Alphaproteobacteria bacterium (assembly GCA_041396705.1). Classification (NCBI taxonomy): domain Bacteria; kingdom Pseudomonadati; phylum Pseudomonadota; class Alphaproteobacteria; species Alphaproteobacteria bacterium. The sequence continues at coordinate 27,020 of JAWKYB010000017.1, read as the reverse complement.
GCGCCGGCCCAGGCGGCGGCATTGGCGGCGATTGCCGCCTCGGTCAACGGCGTGGTGACGAACAGGATGCGCGCCAGGCTCGCCACCGTGGTCAGTCCCATCCCCAGCATGCAGAAGGCATAGGCGGCCCCCGTCACCACGGCGCCGCCGGTCGACTCGACATGACCCGCGGCCGAGATGGCACCGACCGTGCAGCCGGCGAAGCCGATGATTTTGCCGAGCAGGGTCAGATACTCGACAAACTCCGAGCCGGCGCCGGTCGGGCCGATGCCCAGCGTGGTGCCGGTGGCCGGGTCGACCCGCCACCAGGCGACCGCACCGGTCGGCGGCGGCGCCTGCGGCACCACCGCCAGATAGCCGGCCCGCAGGGCGGCGGCGACCTCGGCCGCCACGACCGGCGGCAGGCCGATCGCGGCCTCGTCGCCGGGCCGCGACAGCGTCACCCAGGCCCGGCCCGCCGCCATGTCGTCGGCGAACAGGACAGCGGCATTGTGCGACGGCGACGGCGCGCCGAGCAGCGCCGATTCCAGCGCGGTATCGGCCACACCCTGGCGCAGCCGCCCATCGAAGGCGGCGACGGCGTCGGCACTCGCCGCGGCGATCCCGTTCTCGACGATGTCGAAGGCGGCATAGCTGGCGGAAGACCCGGACGTTGCCAGGCGCTGGCCCTGGCGCAGCAGCACGAGGTTCGGCCGGTCGACCACCAGCTCGGCGTCGCCGGCCAGTCCGGCCCGCCCGGCGGCGAAGCCATGCAGCAGCGCCTGCGACCGCGGCAGGCTGCCCAGCGCCGGCACGGCATCGATCCCGCCGGCGCGGGCGATGTAGGCCACCGTGGCGAACAGGGTCGCCGCCTCGCGCGCGATCCCGTCGGCGACGAACGGCACCGACGGCGTGGCGCCCCACAGCCCGATCTCGACCTGCTCCAACAGCCCCTCGGTGCGCCGGCGGCGCAGCGTCTCGTCGATGGCGACGGTCGCGGGTCCGGTGCCGACCAGGTCGAACAACGCGCGCCGATGCTCCACGGCCGGCCCGCCCGGCGCTTCGATGCGGAAGACCAGCCATTCGCCGACCAGGTCGGCCGGCGCCTGCGCACCGCCCGCCTGCCCGGCGATCGTGTCGTTCAGACCGGACAGCAGGCCGGCCATGCCACTGCTGAAGGTCTGCAGCGGCTCGCGCGCGCTGGCGATGCCGTCGACGTCGCCCGACAGCGAGCCGCCGTCGACCGTGGCGATCCGGTCGGCGAATACCGCGTCGCCGATCATCAGCACCGGCTGCCACGACCGTTCAGCCAGCACCGCCGCGACAATGACCGTGGCATCGCCGCCCGCAGCGACAGCGGGTCGGACAGGCCGAGCGGCTCGTGCCACAGCGTCACCGGCACGCCGGCCAGCTCCGCCGGAACCAGCGCCCGGCTCAGCAGCGTTTCCTGGCGCAGTGCGCCGTCGGCATCGCGGAAGGCGGCGACAACGCTGACCGTCACCCGCTGCGACAGGTCGGCAGGCAGGTCGGCCGGCGCCAGTTCGCGCACCGCGCCGCCGGCAAGCTGGGCGCCGCTCGGGTCCAGATCCTGCCACCCGTCCGCCGTGCGCAGCCGCACCCACCAGTGGTCGCGCAGCGCCGCGACGGCGCTGGCGCGCGCATCGGCGGACGGCGCGGCCGCCGGGCCGACCAGCGCCATCAGGGCGTCGGCCTGCTGCCGGGTGCGCTGCATCAGCGCGGTGCGCGTGTCCGCCGCCTCGCGCGCATCGCGTTCCATCGCCGCCGCGACCCCGAGCGGATCGCCAGCCGCGTCGATACCCAGCGCGGCCAGGGCCTCGGCCCGGCTCAGGCCGTCGCCAGACGGCGGCGGCGGCGCCCGCCGCGCATCGAACAGCCGGCCGGCCTCTTCCGCGCTCAGCTCGGCATTGGCCAGCACCGGCTGCCGGCCGGCCGCCTCGAGCAGATTGGCCAGCAGCAGCGCACGGTCGAGGCTGTTGCCGCGGCGGTCGAGCAGCACGCCGACCGGCCCGCGCAGCCGGCCGCGATAGGCCACCAGCCCGGTGTTGTCGGCAACCCAGGCGGTCAGATCGTCGGGATCGCCGCCGACCGCGGCGACCACGGCCGCCGGATCGAAGCTGTCGCGCGGCAGCAGGCCCCGCGCCTGCTCCAGCAGCGCGGCGATGCGGTCCAGCCGGTCTGCCGGCGTGTCGGCCGTTGGCGTGTCTGTCGCCGCCGTGTCGGCCGTCTGGTCCGCGCCTGAATCGGCGACGGCATCGCTGTCGTCCGGCGGCGGCGCGCCGGCCAGCCGCGCCAGCGCCGCCGCCGCGGGCTGGTAGCCGTCGCCGGCGGCCCATTCGTACAGCCGCGTCGCCATGACGATGTCGCCGGACAGCTCCAGCGTCAGCGCGTAGTGGGCGAGCAGGCGCACGTCGCCGGGATTGTCGCGCACCGCCTGGCTGCAGGCCTCGACCGCTTCCAGCAGCCGTTCGGCCGCCAGCGGCTGGCCGGAGCCGGCAAGCGCATCGCAGGTGTCGGCTGGCGTCTGCGCCGCTGCGCCCACGGATGCCAGACACCCGGCCAGCAGCACGGCGCACAGTTGGATGGCACGCATGGCCGATCCCCCCTTCCGGCCGTCGCGACGCTCCCCTGTCGCACGCCCATCGGTGCCGCCCACTATAGGCGCGCGCGCCGGCGCCGCAACTTACAACGACGCGCCCGGCAAGCCGCAGCCGCTTTACCCGGGCTTAACCGTAACCCTGCCAATGTGCGGCCACGCCCGCTCGGGGCGCAGACCACAGGCAGCGGTGACACCCGACCATGCAGCTCGACGACGACCTCGCCATCAGCACCATCGCGATGGAGATCCAGGCCCTGCTCGGCACGGCCCAGATGCCGGTGCACCAGCTGTTGAAGATGGGCCGCGGCGCGGTGATCGAGCTCGACAGCAACGTCGACGCCGACGTGAAGCTGTTCGTCAAGGGTCGCCGAATCGCCGAGGGCGAGCTGATCGTCAACAACGACCGCCTCGCCGTCAGCATCAACCGGATGACGCTGTAGGCACCGCCGCCGGCACCGGCGCGCGCGCCAGCCTGAGCGCGACCGCCACCAGCACGGCGCCCAGCAGGCTGAGCCAGCCGATCGGATCGCCGAACACGAAGGCGCCGAGCACGGCGCCCATGCAGATCGCGACGTAGTTGGCCTGGGTGACGAAGGTGGCGCCGCGGTCGCGGGCCAGGCTCAGATACATCATCAGCCCGACCACCTCGGCGGCGACCACCCAGCCGACCGCGGTCACCTGCACCGGGCTGAAAGCCATCCGGCTCCAGAAGTCCTGGAACGGCTGCGCCGCCAGCACCGCCAGCGCCACGATGATGGCCTGGCCCTGCGCCACCTGCACCGCGTCCAGCCGGCGCGGGAACCGCGAGGCGACGAACACGGTGTAGACCGCATAGAACAGCGGGATCGCCATCGCCAGCAGGCACCACAGCGGGTCGACCGCGCCCGGCCCCTCGCCGCCGCTGCTGTCGAAGGCGACCAGCCCGGCGGCGGCGAAGCCCAGCACCACGCCCGTGGCGCGCACGGCCGAGATCCGCTCGGTCCCCACCGCCGCGGCGACCAGCATGGTCCACACCGGCGCCGTGGTTACGATCAGGATCAGCACGAACACCGGCAGCCTGGCGGCGACGATCGCCTCCAGCCCGAACGGGCAGATGAAGCCGAGCAGGCCGCTGAGCAGGTAGAACCGCACGGTGTCGCGCCGCAGCGGCGGCCAGGTGCCGCGCAGGGCGTTGACCAGGGTCAGCCCGATGGCAATGCCGAGCACCGCGACCTGGATGGTCACCGGCGCCGGCAGGCCGGCGTTGATCGCGTATTTCAGCGCGCCCAGCCGCGTCGCCCAGATCGCGCCGAGCACGACCAGCATCAGATAGGGGTTGGGCATTGGACCGGCGGCGCCTCCTGACAGGCGCCGAGCCTACGCGCCGCCGCCGTGCCCCACAATCGCCAGCGGGGCCGCCGCCAGGCCGTTGGGCCGCTCCCTGGAATGCCGCGCCGCCTGCCGGCGGCTCGCAATAGCGGCGGGGACGGGTGCTGGCGGTCGCTTGGCAGTCGCCAGGGCACTGCGCGCGATGCGGCGGCGTCAGGCCTCGCGCAGCGTGACCTTCAGCGGGATGCCGTGCTTCGGGGTCAGCACGATGCGCGACAGCGGCACCGGGTCGGGACCGCGCGGCCAGTCGAAGCGGGCGGCGCGGACCACGCTGGCCAGGATCGCCGTCGCCTCGATCATGGCGAAGGCGCCGCCGACGCAGACCCGCGGGCCGCCGCCGAACGGCATGAACTGATAGCGGTCGTGCGCCTTCTCGCGCTCCGGCGCGAAGCGGGCGGGGTCGAACGCCTCCGGCCGGTCCCACAGCGCCTGGTGGCGGTGGATGGCATAGATCGGGATGCCGACGATGGTGCCCTTCGGCACCTGCCGGCCGCCCAGCTCGACATCCTCGGCCGCCATCCGGGTCATCACCGGCACCGACGGGAACAGCCGCAGCGATTCCTTCAGCACCTGGCGGGTGACGGCCAGCCGGTCGATGTGGTCGCCCGCGACCGGGCCGTCGCCGACCACGGCGGCGACCTCGGCAAACACCCGCTGCTGCCACGCCGGCGCACGGGCCAGCAGGTACAGCGTCCAGGCCAGCGCCTTGGCGGTGGTGTCGTGGCCGGCCACCAGGAAGGTCAGCAGGTTGTCGGTCAGCTCGTCGTCGGTCATCCGGCGGCCGGTGTCGGGCTCGGTCGCCGCCATCAGCCGGGCAAGCAGGTCGTCGGGTCCCGCAGCCTCCTGCCGCCGCTGCCGCACGATCTCCAGCACCGCGCCGCGCACCAGCGCCTCGCGCCTGCGCATCATCCGGCGCAGCGGCCGCGGCGCCCATTCCGGCACCCCGACCGCAGCATAGGCCAGCGACCATTGCAGGCCGTGGCCGTAGCGCTCGGCTTTGACGCCCAGCGCCTCGCCCACCTTGTCGCCGCCGCCGGCCAGGACGGTGTTGGAGATGACGTGATAGGTCGCCCGCGTCATGTCCGCATCGACCTGGTGGCGGGTGCCGGGCGGCGTCGCCCGCCAGGCGGCGACGGCGACGTCGGCACCCGCGACCATCGCCGGCACATAGCCGAGCAGGTCGGCGTGGCGGAACAGCGGCGCTACCGTCTGCCGCTGCCAGCGCCAGGACTGGCCTTCGGCGGTGAGGATGCCGTCGCCGACGATCGGACCGAGCACCCGCCGGCCCAGCAGGTCCTTCGGGAACAGCTCGCGGCGGTCGAGCAGCACGTCCTTGACCAGGGACGGGTCGCAGACCCAGAACACGTCGCGCACCCCGCGCGCATGGACGATCGGCTCGCGATAGGCCAGCGCCGGGATGGTCTCCAGCGGGTTGCGCAGGAAGGTGGTTATCCCCTTCAGGAACGGCATCGGGCGTTCCGGCGGCTCCGGGCTCCACGGCACGAACGGCGCCTCGACGGGGATGTTGTCCAGCGGCATCGGGGTTCCTTTCCTCAGGCTTTCGCCACGCGGGCGACCGCGGCATAGGCGTCGCGCGCCCTGCGCAGCCGGGCGACCAGGACGGCACGGAAACGGGCCGGCTTCGCCTTGGCCGGCAGCCGGCTGAGCCAGTGGCCGTTGGGGCCGGCGCCGTTGCCGCGCGCGGCCGACAGTTGCCGCGTGGTCGGCAGCGGGTTGCGCGACAGCACGTCGATGACATGGTCGAGTTCGGCCAGCGAGGAGAAGGTCAGGGCGACGCCGTCGACCTCCACGTCCAGCACCGGCCAGCCGCGGCCGCCGACCGGGCCGGGCAGCGGCGGACTGTAGGCGCCGGCATCGCGCCAGGCCGGCACCGGGCCGGTCGGCACATGCACCCAGGCCGAAACCGGGCTGGGCCGGAAGCGCGGGGTGTAGCCGATCGTCGCCTTCTTCATCGCCGTCGCCGCATGTCCTGCCAGCTATCTAGGCCGCAGCGGCGCCGGCCGCAATGCGCGGCCCGGCGCCGCCCCATGATCACGATCACATCGACAGTGGCACGCGAATGAGGCATGGCTGGGGCATGCGCGTGCGCCTCGACGACCGGCCGGTCCGGATCAAGCGGCTCGGCCCTGCCACGGGACCGACGCTGCTGTTCGTCCATGGCGCCGGTCTCAATGCCGAGGCCTGGGGCGACCTGCCCCGGCTGTGCGCGGCCGGCGGGCGCGCCACGCTGGCGGTCGACCTGCCCGGCCACGGCGGCTCCGGCGGCCCGGCCCTGCCGACGGTCGCGGCGATGGCGGACTGGCTCAACCGGCTGGTGGCACGGCTGCGGCCGGACCGGCCGGTGCTGGTCGGCCATTCGATGGGTGCGCTGGTCGCGCTGCACGCCGCGGCGACCGCGGTGCCGCCGCCGGCTGGCCTGGTGCTGCTCGGCGCCGGGCTGGCGATGCCGGTCAACGGCCGCCTGCTGCAGGCGGCAGCGGACGCGCCGGCCGAGGCCGCGGCGCTGATCGCGCGCTGGGCGTTCCGCGACGGCCGCCATCCGTCCGGACGCAGCCTCGCCGACGCCGGCCATGCGCATGGCCGCCCGCCGCATGCTCGGCGAGGCCGGGCCGGGCGTGCTGACCGCCGACCTTGCCGCCTGCAACGCCTGCGACACCGCCGGTGCGATGGCGGACCGCATCGCCTGCCCGGCGCTGGTGCTGATCGGCGGCGCCGACCGGATGACGCCGCCGGCCGCCGGCACGGCGCTCGCCGCCCGCTTTGCCGGCGCACGGACGGTCGCCGTCGCCGCCTGCGGCCATATGGCGATGGCGGAGGCGCCGCGCGCCGTGCACACCGCCATCGCCGGCTTCGTCGCCACGCTGCCGGCCGACGGCGCTGCCACCACAGTCAGGGAGACACACGCGTGACTCGCACCGCCCCGCCCTCGCGGCAGGCCTTCCATTTCTTCCAGGCGATCCCGACCCGCTGGATCGACAACGACCAGTACGGCCACGTCAACAACGTGGTCTACTACGCCTATTTCGACACGCTGATCAGCGAGTTCCTGATCGGCATCGCCGGGCTTGACGTCGACGAGGGCCCGGTGATCGGCGTCTGCGCCGAGAGCGGCTGCCGCTACCTGAAGTCGGTCGCCCATCCCGCCACCATCGACGCCGGCCTGCGCATCGCGCGCCTCGGCACCTCCAGCGTCACCTACGAGATCGGCATCTTCCGGCAGGGCGAGGACGACCCGGCCGCCTTCGGCTTCTTCGTCCACGTCTTCGTCGAGCGCGCCTCGATGCGGCCGGTGCCGATCCCGGACCGGATTCGCCGCGAGATGGAAAAGATCGCGGCCGGTTAGCCCAGCTTCGCCAGCAGCGCCGACAGCGTCGCCGCCTCCATGTCGCTGAACCGGCCGGCGAAGCGGGCCTGGACCGCGGCCCGATAGGCCGGCCACATCCGCTGGCGCAGGGCGAGACCGGCGGCGGTGGCGTGGACGCTGTGGCCGCGGGCATCGTCCGCGCAGGGCCGGCGTTCGACCAACCCGTCCCTTGCCATCCGGTCGAGCAGGCGCGACAGGTTGTACTGTGCCAGCAGCATGCGCTGCTGCAGCGCGCCGGGCCGGAGCCCCGCCTCGCCGGCACGGCCCAGCTCCAGCAATACGTCGTACCAGACCAGCGGCGGAAAGCCCGCCGCCTTCAGGTCCGCCTCCACCGCCGCCAGCACCGCCTGGCCGACGCGCACGAAATCGGCCCAGGCCGTCATCGTCGCCTGCGAGACCCGCGCGCCGCCGTCCGTCCCGTCGCCCATGGCCCCGCCATAGACGGTTCATGCAGATGCATCAATCTTGAAATTCCATGCAGATGCATCTATTTCGCCCGCAGTTATATGCACTTGCATGGAAAGGACCGACCATGACTGGCCTGACCCTGGTCTCGCACCCGCTGTGCCCCTATGTGCAGCGCGCCGCGATCGCGCTCGCCGAGAAGGGCGTGGCGTTCGACCGCGTCACAATCGACCTCTCGGCCAAGCCCGACTGGTTCGTCGCCATCTCGCCGATGGGCAAGGTGCCGTTGCTGCAGGTGGCGGGCGACGACGGCGCAGCGGCGGTGCTGTTCGAATCCGCCGCGATCCTGGAATATCTGGAGGAGACCCGGCCGCGGCCGCTGCACCCGGCCGATCCGCTGGACCGCGCCCGGGCGCGCGGCTGGATCGAGTTCGGCTCGGCGGTACTGGCCGGCATCGCGCGCTTCTACAACGCGGCGGACGAGGCGGCTCTGGCCGCGGAAGATGCGAAGCTGGCGGGCCAGTTCGCGCAGATCGAAGCCGCGCTCGGCGCCGGGCCCTGGTTCGCCGGCGCCCGCTTCGGCCTGGTCGACGCCGCCTTCGGCCCGGTGTTCCGCTATTTCGACGCCTTCGAGCGGATCGGCCGCTTCGCCGTGCTCGACGGCAAACCGAAGGTGGCGCGCTGGCGGGCGGCGCTGGCCGCGCGGCCGTCGGTGCGCGGCGCGGTCGACGCCGACTATGCGCGGCGGCTGGACGCCTTCCTGGCCGGCCGCGGCGGCGCGCTCGCCCGCCGGATGGCGGCCTGAGACGCACGAACGAAAAGCCCCCGGCGCCGGGCGCCGGGGGCTGCGTCATATCCGGTGCGGCCCGCGCGGGCCGCACCTGCATGGGCGTCGAGGCGTCAGGCGGCCTTCTGCTCGATCACGCGCTCGGCAGCCTCGCCGTTGCGGATCTGGATGGTCCGGGGCTTCTTCTCCTCGGGAACCACCCGCTCCAGCGCCACATGCAGCATGCCGTGCTCCAGCTTGGCCTCGCCGACCTGGATGTCGTCGGCCAGATCGAAGCGGCGCTCGAAGGCGCGGGTCGCGATGCCGCGATGCAGATAGGCGCGCTCGCCCTCCTCGATGGCGGACTTGCCCTTCACCACCAGGCTGCGGTCCTGGACGGTGATCGTCAGCTCGTCGGGCGAAAAGCCGGCCACGGCCATCGAGATCTGATAGGCGTTCTCGCCGGTCTTCTCGATGTTGTAGGGCGGATAGCTCGCGCTCTGGTCCTGGGCCGCGTCCAGCAGACGGGACAGGCGGTCGAAACCGATGGTCGAGCGGAAAAGCGGGGAAAGATCGAACGTGCGCATGGCAACAGTCCTCCGTTGAAGCAACTGATGATGTCTGGCCCCCGCACATGCGGCGAGCCGGTCGTTCCGGGATCGGCCCGGTTGCCCAGCGCCGATCCCGCATTGCCATATGGGGACTGCCGCCGGCGGTTCAAGCCCGCCGCCCGGTTGCGCCCGCCGGGCAGCCGGGAATTGCCCAAAGCGTTGATTTCCGGCATAGTTCGGCCATGGCCGAGGACGCATCAGGGCAGGAAGGCCCGACCATCCCCAGAACGGCGCCGCTGTACTTCTCGCGGACCTACGACGAAACGCTGGGTCTGCTGCACGAGGCGCGCAGCTGCATCATGCGCCACGGCGACGGGCCCGCGCTGTCGATCCGGGCGCGGCTGACCTTCAGCAAGGAAACGATGCGGCTGACCACCCGGCTGACCTCGGTGATGGCGTGGCTGCTGGCGCAACGCGCGGTGCACGAGGGCGAGATCGAGCGGAAGCGGGCCGGCGACGAACATGCGCTGACCGCCCGCGAACTGTGCCTGGAGGATGGCGACGCCGAAGACAAGGCGCTGCTGCCGGCCGACCTGCAGATCCTGCTCGACCGCAGCCATTCGCTCTATGCACGAGTGGCCCGCCTGGACGACCAGGTTCGGGCGTCGGCGTGAGGCCGCCGGTCGGCGGCCGCGCGTGATCGTGCGTGCCAGCGCCGCGACGCTGGGCCGCGCCTCAGCCGAGGCCCAGCCCCTTGAAGCGCTTGTTGAAACGCGCAACCTGCCCGCCGGAATCGACCAGCCGATGCCCGCCGCCGGTCCAGGCCGGGTGGGTGTTGGGGTCGATGTCGAGCTTCAGCGTGTCGCCCGCCTTGCCATAGGTCGAGCGTGTGCGAAACTCCGTACCGTCGGTCATGATGACCGTGATGTCGTGGTAGTCGGGATGAATGTCTTTTTTCATGGCGCCGCTCCGAAACAGGCCGCGTTCTATATAGAAGCGGCCGGCGGGTTGCAAGGCCGCAGCGGCCGCGACGCCGCGAGGCGCGGCCGATGAGCCGGCTCAGCGCCCGCTACGGCGACCGGCCCGGCCAGAAGGACATGGCCGTGCTGCGCCGCCTGATCGCGATGACCCGGCCCTATCGCGGCCGGATGGCGCTGGCCGCGCTGGCGCTGCTGGTCTCCACCGGCTGCGTGCTGGCGATCGGCCTGGCGCTGCGCAAATTCATCGACGACGGCATCGGCGCCGACGACAGCGGCGCGTTCAGCACCGCGCTGGTGCTGTTCTCCGCCATCGTCGTGCTGCTGGCCGGCGCCACCTTCGCGCGGGCCTATCTGGTCAACTGGGTCGGCGAGCGCGTCGCCGCCGACCTGCGCGTCGCCGCCTATCGCCGCGTGATCCACCAGGACGCGCTGTTCTTCGAGACCGCCAAGTCCGGCGAGGTGCTGGCCCGGCTGACCGGCGACGCCGGCATCGTCAACCTGGTCATCGGTTCGACCGCGACGGTGGCGGTGCGCAACATGCTGCTGCTGCTGGGCGGCACGGTGCTGCTGGCGGTGACCAACGCCACCCTGACCGGCGTGGTGCTGCTGGTGGTGCCGCTGGTGGTGGTGCCGATCATCCTGTTCGGCCGGCGGGTGCGCCGGCTGTCGCGCGGCGCCCAGGACCGGCTGGCCGACGCCGGCGGCTATGCCAGCGAGACCCTGGGCGCGGTCGCCACCGTGCAGGCCTTCGGTCACGAGCCGCAGGACATCGCCGCCTTCGGCAACCGGGTCGAGGCGGCCTTCCACGCCGCCCTGCGCCAAGTGGCGACCCGCGGGCTGATGGCCGCGGTGGTGATCTTCCTGGTGTTCGCCGCGGTGATCGCGATGCTGTGCCTGGGCGGCGCCGGCGTCACCCGCGGCGACCTGACCCCCGGCGACCTCAGCGCCTTCGTGTTCTATGCGGTGGTCGTCGCCGGCGCGGTCGGCGGGCTCAGCGAGGTCAGCGGCGACCTGCAGCGCGCCGCCGGCGCCTGCGAGCGGCTGTTCGAGCTGATCGACCGCGAGCCGGAAATCAAGGCGCCGGCCGACCCGGTGCCGCTGCCCGAGCCGGCGCGCGGCGCGGTCGCGTTCGAGGATGTCAGCTTCCACTATCCGAGCCGGCCGGAGAGCCGCGCGCTGCACAATGTCGGCTTCGCGGTGGCACCGGGCGAGACGGTGGCGGTGGTCGGCCCGTCCGGCGCCGGCAAGTCGACCCTGTTCCAGCTGCTGCTGCGCTTCCGCGACCCGGTCGAGGGCCGGGTGACGATCGACGGCGTCGACATCGCCACCGCCGACCCGGCCGCGGTCAGGGCGCGGATCGGCACGGTGCCGCAGGACCCGGTGATCTTCTCCGGCTCGGTGCGCGACAACATCCGCTACGGCCGGCCGGCGGCGGACGAGGCCGATGTCGCCGCCGCGGCGCGGGCGGCGGCGGCCGACGGCTTCATCGCCGCCCTGCCCCAGGGCTATGACAGCGAGATCGGCGAGCGCGGGGTGCGGCTCAGCGGCGGCCAGCGCCAGCGCATCGCGCTGGCCCGCGCCATCATCCGCGACCCGGCGATCCTGCTGCTCGACGAGGCGACCAGCGCGCTCGATACCGAAAGCGAGGCGCAGGTGCAGGCGGCGCTGGGCCAGCTGCGCACCGGGCGGACCACGCTGGTGATCGCCCACCGGCTGTCGACCGTGCGCGACGCCGACCGCATCCTGGTGATGGAGAGCGGGCGCATCGTCGCCACCGGCACCCACGAGCAGCTGATGGCCGACAACGCGCTGTATCGCCGGCTCGCCACGCGCCAGTTCGCCGACACCGCGGCGGACGGCGCCGGCGACCCGGCCGTCACCGCCCTCGCCGCCCGGCGCTGAGCCCGCTTGACGCGCGCGGCGGCGGCGCGCAATTCAGCCCGCGAACGCAAGAACGACAGCAACCGGAGGAAACCCCGTGCCGCATTTCGTCATCCTGGTCGAATTCACCCTCGCGCCCGACCGGGTCGAGGACTTCTTCGCGGCGGTATGCATCAACGCCGCCGCCTCGGCGCGCGACGAACCCGGCTGCCGCAAGTTCGACGTGCTGCGCGACATCGCCGACCCGGCGCGGGCCAACGTGGTGACGCTGTACGAGATCTACGACGACGAGGCCGCGTTCGACGCCCACCTGAAGACCCCGCACTTCGCCGCCTTCGCCAAGGCGATCGAAGGCATGGAGACCGGCCCGCGCGCGCTGCGCAGGCTGCACGTCTGGGAGGACGGCCGCACCGCCTGAGCGCGCCGCTTCAAGGCCTGGAGCCGCCCCCGTGCGTCCTTCGAGACGCCGGCCTGCGGCCGGCTCCTCAGGATGAGGGACGTCGTGCCGGGCAGTGCCGGCGGTTTCGGTCGGTGCGTCCTTCGAGACGCCGCCCGTCGGGCGGCTCCTCAGGATGAGGGACGACGGCGGATGCCATCGCCGATTGCTGCCGGACCGGCGCCGGTGCGTCCTTCGAGACGCCGGCCGTTGGCCGGCTCCTCCAGGATGAGGAACGACAGCGCGTGCCAGCGCCGATCGCTGCCGGACCGGCGGTGCGTCTTCGAGACGCCGGCCTGCGGCCGGCTCCTCAGGATGAGGGACGTGGTGCCGGGTCAACGGCCCGATGGCGTGCTCGGTCGTCCTCATCCTGAGGAGGCGTCCGGCAGGACGCCGTCTCGAAGGACGCATGGCCGGCGCCCCCGGCGGCGATTGCTGTGGCCACGCCAAACCCTGCATGATCCCGCAGAGCCGGACGCCGTCTCGAAGGACGCACGAAACCGCCGGTCGCCGATCGCACCGGGAGACACCGATGCCCGATGCCCTGTTCGAGCCGCCCTATTACGCGGTGATCTTCTGCTCCGTGCTGAAGCCCGACGCCGAGGGCTATGGCGAGACCGCGGCGCGCATGGTGGCGCTGGCGGCGGCGATGCCGGGCTATCTGGGCATCGAGAGCGCGCGCGACCCCGCCACCGGCGAGGGCATCACCGTCAGCTACTGGCGCGACCTCGATGCGATCCGCGCCTGGAAGCGGCAGGCCGAGCATGTCGAGGCGCGGCGCATGGGCCGCGAGCGCTGGTACGGCGGCTATACCTGTCGCCCGGGTGGAGCGGGAATACGACCTGCAGGCGCCGGAAATCTGAACGCCGCCGCCCCGGCCCGCCCCCGCCCCCGCCCCGGCCCGGCTCAGAACGCGGTGAAGTCGCGCACGCCGGGGCCAGGCCTGCCAGGCCGGCCAGCGGGCCACGGGCGGCGAGCGCGGCGTAGCCGGCGGCGTCCGGATGGGCGCCGTCGCCGCCGGTCACCGCGTCCATATAGGCGCGGGATTCGCGCAGCAGCGGATAGACCGACAGATAGGGCACGCCAGCCTCGTCGGCGACCACCGCCAGCGCGCGGTCGACCGCGGCGATGCGCATGTTGACCGCGTCGTCGGCGATCGGCGTCGGCCCGACCAGCAGCACCCGGCCGATCGCCGCGGCCTCGATCAGAATCGCGGCGGCGTTGTCCTCGGTGGCGGCGAGGTCGAGCCGCGGCCCGCCGGTTTCCGGCTCGGTGTTGCTGTCGTTGACGCCGAACGCGAACACCAGCGCCGTCTCCGCGCCGGCGAACAGCCGGGCATCGACCTCCGCCCGCCAGCGCCGGCGGATATCGGCCGAGGTGTCGCGGCGGATGCCGAGGTTGTAGAGCGTGACCTCGCGGTCGGCGCGCTTGGCCGGGCGGACGGCGCGGCCGATCCAGCCCAGCGCCTCGGCGTCGCCGGTGCCGTTCATGATGCTGTCGCCGATGGCGCAGATTCGCATGGGCCGCCTCCTATCGGTTGGCGTGGTCGGCCAGGGCCAGCGCCTGCAGCCCGGACCGGTAGGTGGGATGGCGCCAGGCCAGCCCCAGCGCGGCCTTGATCCGCGCGCTGGAGACCCGGCGGTTGGCGGCGTAGAAGCGGCGCGCGGCGGGGCCGAGCGCGGCGGTCTCGAACGGCTCCTCCGCCGGCGGCGCCACGCCGGCCAGCGCGCAGGCGAAGGCGGTGACGTCCTGCGGCGGCGCCGGCTCGTCGTCGCAGACGTTGAACACGCGCAGGCCGTCCGGCCGGGCGATGCAGGCGCGGACGGCGGCGACGATGTCGTCGACATGGATGCGCGAGAACACCTGGCCCGGCTTGACGATGCGCCGGGCGCGGCCTTCGCGCACCGCGTCCAGCGCCGAGCGGCCGGGGCCGTAGATGCCGGCCAGCCGCAGGATGTCGAGCGCGATGCCGCTGTGCGCCTGCCAGCGCCGCCACGCCGCCTCCGCCGCCAGCCGCGCCGCCGCCTTGGCGTCGGCCGGCGCGGCCGGGCTGTCCTCGTCGACCCAGGCGCCGCCGGTGTCGCCATAGACGCCGGTGGTCGACAGATAGCCGGCCCAGGCCAGCCGCGGCGGCGTGCCGGCGGCCGCCAGCGCGCGCAGCGCCGGGTCGCCGCCGGTGTCTTCGCCCCCGGCCGCCTCGTCCGGCGGGATCGAGCCGAGCAGGTGGGTGGCGGCGGCGAGCCGGGCGGCCAGCGCCTCGCCCACCGTCGCGCCGTCATAGGCCAGCATCGCCAGCCCCGGGCCGGACAGCGCCGCCGCCCGCGCCGGGTCGCGCACCGTGCCGGTCACCTGCCAGCCGTCGGCGACCAGCGCGCGGGCGAGGTGCGCGCCGACATAGCCGAGGCCGAAACAGACGAGATGCATGAACCGGTCTCCGAACCGATGCCGGGAAAAGCGGGCGCGGCGCGGCGCCGCGCGCCGAAGCCGTTGTAACAGGCCGGCGCAACCGACAGAATGGTCACCGAACCGCAGCAATTCCATGGGCGCCGTCCGGCGCCCGGCCGGCCGCGCGCCGGCACCGCATCCTGGGGAGGCAACAATGGCGACGGACCTGGCCAAGGCCGCGAAGGACAAGGGCATCCGCTTTTTCCTGGTCAACTTCACCGACCTGTTCGGCGTGCAGCGCGCCAAGCTGGTGCCGGCCGCGGCGATCGCCGACATGCAGAAGACCGGCGCGGCCTTCGCCGGCTTCGCCACCAACCTGGACATGACGCCGGCCTATCCCGACATGTTCGCGGTGCCGGACCCGGACAGCCTGATCCAGCTGCCGTGGAAGCCGGAGGTCGGCTGGGTCGCCTCCGACCTGGTGATGGACGGCAAGCCGGTGGCGCAGGCGCCGCGCGTGCTGCTGAAGAACGCGATCGCCAGGGCGGCCGCCGCGGGCTATGTGATGAAATCCGGCGTCGAGGCCGAGTATTTCCTGATCTCGCCCGACGGCGAGGCGATCTCCGATGCGCGCGACACCCAGGCCAAGCCCTGCTACGACCAGACCGCGCTGATGCGCCGGTTCGAGGTGGTCAGCGCGATCTGCGACGCCATGCAGGCGCTGGGCTGGGGCCCCTACCAGAACGACCACGAGGACGCCAACGGCCAGTTCGAGATGAACTGGGAATACGACCTGGCGCTGGTCACCGCCGACCGCCACGCCTTCTTCAAGTACATGGTCAAGACCGTCGCCGAGCAGCACGGGCTGCGCGCCACCTTCATGCCGAAGCCGTTCTCCAACCTCACCGGCAACGGCTGCCACGTCCACGTCTCGCTGTGGGACGCCAAGGGCAGGAAGAACCTGTTCGTCGACACCAACGACGCGCTCGGCCTCAGCGAGCTGGCCTACAAGTTCCTCGGCGGCCAGATCCACAACGCCGAATCGATGGCGGCGATCACCAACCCCACCGTCAACAGCTACAAGCGCATCAACGCGCCGCGCACCACCTCCGGCGCCACCTGGTCGCCGAACACGGTGACCTACACCGGCAACAACCGCACCCACATGATCCGCGTGCCCGACCCGGGCCGGTTCGAGATGCGGCTGGCCGACGGCGCCGCCAACCCCTATCTGCTGCAGGCCGCCTTCCTGGTCGCCGGCCTGGACGGCATCGCCAACAACCGCAAGCCCGGCAAGCGCTACGACATCGACATGTATGCCGAGGGCCACAAGGCGCGCAGCGCCAAGAAGCTGCCGCTCAACCTGCTCGACGCCGTGCGCGCGTTCGAGAAGAGCCCGGTGATGCAGGACGGGCTCGGCCGCGGCTTCGTCCAGTCCTACACCAAGCTGCGCATGGCCGAATGGAACGAGTACTGCAAGCACCTGTCGAGCTGGGAACGGGCGAGCACGTTGGATTGTTAGTGACGGCCTCGCGTAGCTCGGGGCCGCAATGGCGCGAAGCCTGCAAGACGGCATCCTCAGAAAGCGTCATGCGCGGGCTTGACCCGCGCATCTCCGGCGGCCGATGCGAAGCTGCCAGGAGATCGCCGGGTCAAGCCCGGCGATGGAATTGCAGGGATGCTATACCCAACTCGGCACGCATTTGGTGGTTGAGTAGTGTGTCCCCGCATTTCCCTGGAGGAACAGCTCGTAGGGGTGGCGGTCGGGCCGGCCACAGAACCTCGCGGCCGTTGTCGGAGAGCACGACATCGATCGCGGCACCGGCGTCCTCGAAGCTGGGGATGACGTCGCCGTTCATCAGCTGGACGGCGGTGATCGGCAGCTTGCTGGGGTAGAGCCTGGCCCAGGCATGGCGCGAGTGGCAGTCGATCGCGGTCTGCGGTAGACTTTTCCCGACACCCTTCAGGGTTCCGACGAAGAAGGGTGTCGACGGCGACGAGTGCGCCGGTGTGGGGTGCTTCGATGTGGCGCTCGCGGAACTCCGGCGAGAACCGCTCCAGCAGGCGCACCTGCTCGTCGCTGAGGCTGAGCTTGCGCTCGGCGGTGGCCTTTTCCAGCCGCAACAGGCGCTCGTGCTTGGTCAAGAACGCATGGCGCTGCCACACCCCGCGCACGCCGCCTGCGGAGACCTGCAGGCCCTTGAGCCAGCTCCTGCTCGACCCGGAGCGCGCCGTGGCAGGGATGGGCGAGCGCATGGTCGAGGATCTCCGCCTCGATCTCGGCCGCGACCCGGTTCGGGTGCGGACCTCTGGCGCCGGGCAGCCGGTCAATCAGGCCTCCGCCCCGTAGGTCTGGAAGTTCGCCGGATCTCGTAGAACTGCTGGCGCGAGTAGCCCATCACCTTGCAGGCCCGGCTGACGTTCTCCAGCTCCTTGGGAGCTCCAACAACGACAGCTTGCGCGTGCTACCTTGTCTTTCGTGGTCATGTCTTGCTCCTCGTGGACTCGGACGGTTTTGGCGAACTCATCCTAAGCCCCGCAGGAGCATAGCCCGGCCGGCCTCGGCCGGCCGGGCGTGGCGCCAATAATATTTTGATCTCGGACAAACTGCCCCCGCTACAGCCTTTATTCAATAATTGAGAACACATCAAATCGATAGTCAATAGCAGGATCAGCGGATGGTCGATCAACTCTATAGCAGTTGAATTCTACATGGCTTTTCGACGTGCTTGTTACCTATTGTGGCAAAATTGTCCTCTACCTTCAGAGAAGCATTTACAGGGTATCGGGGGCTGTAATATCACTACCCCTTGGTGTGTCTGTGCCCAAATTTAGACTCGTCAGCTTAATTCTGGTGAAACTATCAATATTAAGCGCGTCTGTTGACGCAATATGAGTTCCTCTTTCATCTATTCTTTCAGCGTTGACCTTCACTTCTATCTCTCTTCCCCAACGCGTTCGCATCGGAGATCTTGCTGGCCATTACCTAGAACTCCCATCCATCGCAGATCTGAAGAACCTTGTTTGTCGCCCACCCAACCCAGGATCCCCATCTGGAGACCTCTTGGACAGATGATCGTGCCTCTGATTGGCTAGATGCGCAAGGTGGTCGGGGTATGCCTGTATGCTCGCAGACGCGGGCAGACCCGGTAGACGCAGCGACAGACTGCCGCTTTGGTAAATACGGCGGATAATCTGGGGCGCCTCACGGGTTCTGTGCCCGGTTACGGTGACACTGCACGAAATCGTCTCCAAACTTCCGCAAGCCGAACACTGCCGCGCCAACCCTCGGTAAGCGCCTAGCCCGCTTCGCCGATGCGCATTTCGACGTGCAGGCCCGCAGCAACCGCCATGTTGACCAGCGTGTCGAGCGCGAACAGGTCGATCTTGCCGCGCATCAGGTCGGAGATGCGGGGCTGGGTCACAGCGAACCGGCTCGCAGCCTCGGCCTGGGTCCATCCCTGACGGCCGATCCGGTCCCTGAGCGCAATCATCAGGGCTGAGCGCAGCTTCATATTCTCGGCCTCCGCCGGCGTGTCCTCGATCGCGTCCCAGACGCTCGCGAACCGTTCCTCGCTCATCCTCGTACCTCCCGCACCAGGTCCCGGTAACGTTTCGTCGCCAGATCGATGTCCTTCGCCGCGGTCCGCTGTGTCTTCTTCTGGAAGCAATGCAGCACATGCACGGCATCGGCGAAGTTGGCGACGAAGATCACCCGGAACGCACCAGCCTCGTCGCGAATCCGAATCTCCCGGACGCCCAACCCGATCGCCTGCATCGGCTTCCAGTCGTCCGGGTCACGGCCACGCTGCACCCGGTCGATCTGGTGCCCAGCATCGCGCCGCGCCGAGGCCGGGAAAGCACGCAGGTCATCGAGCGCATTGCCGCGAAAGACCACCGGCCTGAGATCGCTCATGCGCCACTATACAAGTTCTTGTATGCCGGCGCAATTCTCACGCATGCGCGGCTCGGGCGGACGGTTTCAGAGGGACACGAACATCTCGGCGATCGGCTCGCCCGTGCCGGTCTGGCGGAGCGCGGACGGCGCGGGTGAAGGCAGGCGGATCGGGC
The DNA here is from genome assembly GCA_041396705.1 of Alphaproteobacteria bacterium. Lineage (NCBI taxonomy): Bacteria > Pseudomonadati > Pseudomonadota > Alphaproteobacteria > Alphaproteobacteria bacterium. The sequence continues at coordinate 8,196 of JAWKYB010000017.1, read as the reverse complement.
CGCCCGCCGACGCGCCCGGCGGCGGGACCAGGGTGAAGGCCTGGCTCGCCGGCGGGTGTTCGCGCAGGGCCAGGGGGTCGCGCAGGGTGATCTGCCAGGCCTGGCGCCCGTCCGCCAGCCGGATCGCCTCCGCCGGGTCCTGATCGACCGGCGTGCCCGGGGCGCTGTCGCGGCGCACCGTCCAGCCGTCCATCGACCCGGCCTGCCCGCCGGGAACGAAGATCCAGCGCCAGCGCACCGCCGGCTGGAAAGCCCGATCGTCGCCGCGACGGGAAGCGGCCCGCCGGATCCGCCTGGATCGCGATGGTGGCCCAGTGACCCGACGGCTGCGTCGCGACCGTGAAATCGGCGATCGCGGGGGAAAGCACGGGGTCGGCCGCGGTGAACGCCGCGAGATACGGGTCCGACGCGCTGACCTCGAACGTGAGCCGGTCGGCGAGGACGGCGGACGGTGCCGCCAGCAGCAGGCCGCCTTGCAGGCGCAGCACGGCGCCGGCCTGCTCAGGCAGCCGGGCGGTCTCCGCCGACGGCGCGCGAGCCGGCAAGCGGAACAGAGCCCGCTTGCATAATAGTCGTGCGCGATCTCCAGGGTCAGGACCCTCGTGAGCCCCCTGGCGGCCACACCGCCCCTGCGGCGGCAGCTGGGCCTGAGCCTCGACCGGCGCCGGCGCAACCGGGGCGGCGGCCTGCGGCTGCCCGCATCGCCGCCGGACACGGTGTTGCAGGCCGCCACCGCGACCGCAAGCAGCAGGCAGGCGGCTGCCAACCTCATCGCCAGGCTCCAGGTGGGGAATGGCTGATCTGGCACGCCGGCGGCCCCCACGATCGCGGCTGGCGCCATTGGTGACATGCGCGCAGCCACGATGCCAGCCCGGCCAGGAGCGTGCGCGAGGGCCCGGCGTTCGCGCAGCGCGGACGCCCGGAGCGGGTCCGGTTGCGGTGAGACTCCACTGCTTTCCTGAGCCGCCGGGCACTGCTGCGCGCCCGTATGCCCGCCCCTTCCGCGACAGCATCGAGCGCGGGCTCGACCCGCGTCTCCCCTGCCCATGCGCGCCCGGCGGGAGATCGGCGGGTGGCGTCCGGCGATGACGTGGGGGAGCTGACGACAGCGGCGGCGGCCTGCGCGGCTCAGGCTGGCGGAGGATCCGGCCGTCGCTGCCGCGTATCCACCAGGTGTCGCCCCTGGCTGTCCATGCAGTCCCAGAAGCAGGTGCCGCCGAAGTCGGGCGGGGTGCCGCAGCCGTGGGCGCGGCAGATGTCGTGGCGCCCGTCGCTGCTGGCGCAGCCGCAATTCGCGAGCGCGCGGATCTCGCCGGTGCCGGGCACCTCGACCGCCTCCGGCTGCCCCGGCGTCCAGACGCCGCCGCCCGCCGCGGTGCCGGTGCGGGCGCCGGCGACGACCTCGTCGGGGAGCGGCTCGAAGATCGAGGGTGCGAGAATCCCGGCATAGCGCCGGGACTCGCCCCGCAGCCCGGTGCGGAAGCTGCGGGCGAGCACGGTCTCCGCGCTGTCGTCGGGCAGCGCAGCCACGGTCTCGAAGCGCTGCACGATGGCATCGAGCACCAGTCGCCGCCCCGGGTCGCTTCCGGCGAAGGCGGCCTGCTGGCCGAGCACATGGCCGAAGCGTTCGAACAGCACGGCCATGCCTTCGCTGGAATCCATCTCCGTGAATGTCGGCGCGACGATGCGATGCCAGCCGGACCGCCTCCGGCATCCGGCCGAGTTCCTCCGCGCTGAAGAACGGCGATCTCGACCGGTGCCGGCGCCGGCTGCGCGGGTGTGGGCATCGCGGCGGCCAGCAGGACGACAAGGGCAAGCAAGATGCGCGGGCAGCCGCATGGGACGCCTCGAACCCGGCAGGTCGCGGACAAGCCAGCGTAGCCCGGCTGGTGCGGGGCGCAATGCGGCACATGGTGCCGGCGCCACGGCCCGCCCTCCCGCATCGGATCGCCGGGTGCCGATGCTCGCACCGGCCGGGCGCCGTCGCAAGCCGGTCGTGGCGGCGCGTCCGGCGGCAGATGAAATTGCGGTCACCCCTGCCGGCGCCGCCCCATTTTCGCCCAGATTCGCCGCCGTGCTGGCTCGGCGCGGATCGCCTGGCGGCGCCGCGCCGGGCAGGGGCTGCCCGGGCGCTGACGGGGTGCGCCGGATCTCGGAGAGGAGCAGCGGCAATGCGGACGACTCACTTCTGCGGCCTTGTGCTGGCGCTGGCGCTGGCGGCGACCCCGGCCTTAGCCGACGGCGGCCACGGCCGGCACCACCACGGCGACGACGACGACGACTGGGGCGAGCACGGCTTTCACGGTTTCCAGGGGCCGCAGCAAAGCGGCTGGATCGCGACGGTGCCCGGCGCCGGCCCGTGCCGGGTGGAGCCGAATGGCGGCCGAACGGCGCCTATCGCGAGGAGGTCGACTGCCGCGGCGGCGCGGCCTTCGTGCCGCAGCTGCCGGTGTTCGTCGCGCCGCCGCGGGTGCCGACGCTGAGCATCACCATCCCGCTCGACTGACCGCCGGGTCGCGCCCGACCCGGCGCTACGCCGGCCGACGGGCGTGCCGCCGGTGCGCGCCCGGCGCGAAATCGCCGGGCCGTGGGCCGGCGCTGACGTGCGGAACAGGGAGTTGGCTGGCAGGCCGCCCGCCTCCTCCCCCGGTCACGGGGGAGGGAGAAGGCGGAGTTCCCGCCGGCTGCCCGCCCGCTACAGCCTTGCGGCGATGGCGGGCACCAGCTCGGCTAGACCTGGAGGGTGGCGGCGCACATCGCGGGGCTTGCGAAGTGGGCCTCGGCGTTGGCGCGACCGCGCCGGCCGATGGCGAAGCGGGCCTCGGGGCCGAGGGCGAGGCGTGTCGAGGGCCGCGGCCAGCGCCGCCGGTCCCCGGGCGGCACCAGCCAACCGGTGCCGCCGGCCGGATCGCGGGCGAGGTCGACGACCGTCTCCACCGTGCGCGCTGTGCGATCACCGGCCGCTGCATCGCCTGCGCCTCGACCGAGACCGGCCGAACGCCCCGGGGTCGGTGGAGGCGGAAACCACCACGTCGGCCGTCTCGTAGGCTGCCGGCATCGCCCGGGTGTCGCCGACGAAGCGCACGCGGTCGCCGATGCCGAGGCTGGCGGCCAGCGCCTCCATCTCCGCCCGATAGGCGTCGTTGCCGCCGCCAACCATCAGGCACAGCGCATCCTTGTCGGCCAGTTGCGCCATCGCGCGGATCAGCACGTCGTGCCCCTTCCACCGCGCCAGCCGGCCGGGCAGCATCACGATCGGCGGCCAGCCGATGCGGCCGTCCAGCCCCCAGCTCATGCGCAGCGCCAGCACGTATTTCGGGCCGTTGTCGGCCGGGTCGAACACCGCCAGGTCGATGCCGCGCGGGATGGTGCGCACCCGCGCCGGCGGGCAGATGTCGGCATAGTGGGCGGCGATGTGCGCGGCGATGAAGCGCGAGATCGCGATCACCCGGTCGCCGCGCGCCATCACGCCGTTGTAGCGGCGCTTGAGCCGGCCGCCGAGGCCGGGACCGAAGTTGTAGGTGCCGTGGAAGGTGGTGACGAAGGGCAGCCCCAGCCGGCGCGCCGCCCACAGCGCCGACCATGCCGGCGCCCGGCTGCGGGCATGGATCAGCGCCGCGCCGGTGGCCTGCGCCACCCGGGCGATGCGGCCGGCGTTGCGGCGGATGACCAGCGGGTTCTTCGACTGCACCGGCGCGTCGACATGCACGAGCCCGTCGGCGACCAGCGCGTCGGCCATCGGCCCGCCGGCCGACATCACCACGGCGTTGAGCCCGGCATCGGCGATGGCGCGGGCGATGTCGCAGGCGCCGCGCTCGACCCCGCCGGTGACCAGGCTGGGCAGCACCTGCAGCACGGTCGGCACCCCGGGCTTGAGCGCAGGCCCGCGCCACTTCATGCTGGCGCCCAGGGCGGGCGCGCCGTCAGCCGCGTCGGTCATCGGCGATGCCTCGCGACCGCCCGGCGGCGGCGGGCGACGGCGCATGCGGGACAGGCACGGAAGGAGAGCTCATTGCCCGACGACGCACTGCAGTTCCTCGCCCGCGCCGACGGGGTGCGGCTGGCCTACCGCCACCGGCCCGGCGACCCGGCGCGGCCCGGCGTGGTCAGCCTGCACGGTTTCCGTTCCGACATGACCGGGCAGAAGGGCGAGCACATCGCGGCCTGGTGCGCCGCCCACGGCGTCGGCTGCACCCGGCTGGACTATTCCGGCCACGGCACCTCCGGCGGCGCTTTCGCTAACGGCAGCATCGGCGCCTGGACCGCAGACGCGCTGGCGGTGATCGATGCGGTCACCGCCGGACCGCTGGTGCTGGTCGGCTCCAGCATGGGCGGCTGGATCATGCTGCTGGCGGCAAAGGCGCGGCCGCAGCGGGTGGCCGGGCTGGTCGGGCTGGCCGCCGCGCCCGATTTCACCGAGGACCTGCTGTGGGCGGCGATGCGCGAAGACCAGCGCGCGGCGATGGTCCGCGACGGCCGCATCGAGGCGCCGTCGGCCTACAGCGACGCGCCCGACGTCTACACCCTCGGCCTGGTCGAGGACGGCCGCGCCAACCTGGTGCTGCGCGACGCCATCCCGTTCCGCGGGCCGGTGCGGCTGCTGCACGGCCAGCGCGACCCCGACGTGCCGTGGCAGACCGCGCTGCGCACCGCCGAGGCGCTGGCCGGCGACGACGTGCGCATCACCCTGGTCAAGGACGGCGATCACCGGCTGTCGCGCGCGGAAGACCTGGCGCTGCTGTCCGCCACCCTCGACGAGATTACGGAAACCGTAGCCCGGATGCAGCGCAGCGAAATCCGGGACCGGCGCTGACGCCGGCGCGGTCCACCCCGGATTGCGCCTTGCTCCATCCGGGCTACCGGGCCGGGGCGTCACGCGGGGCGGTACCGGGCCTGCAGCGCGGCGAACAGGGCGCGCGGGCCCTGGGCCTCGCCGCCCTTCGGCCGGCCGGGCTGGTCCGACGGGTTCCAGGCCATCAGGTCGATATGCGCCCAGGCCACGCCCGGCGTGACGAACTTCTCCAGGAACAGCGCGGCGGTGATGGCGCCGCCATAGGGGCCGTCGCTGATATTGCTGGTGTCGGCGATCTTGGTGTCGAGCAGCTTGCGGTAGGGCGCGTAGAGCGGCATGCGCCACAGCGGGTCGTGGACGGCGGCGGCCTGCTGGACGAAGGCGGCGGCCCAGCCGTCGTCGTTGCAGAACAGCGCCGGCAGCTCGGTGCCCAGCGCCACTCGCGCGGCGCCGGTCAGGGTCGCCATGTCGACGATCAGCTGCGGCCCCTCCTCGCAGGCCAGCGCGATGGCGTCGCACAGCACCAGGCGGCCCTCGGCGTCGGTGTTGCCGACCTCGACGGTGATGCCGGCACGGCTGCGCACGATGTCGAGCGGGCGGAAGGCGTTGCCGGAGACGCTGTTCTCCACCGCCGGGATCAGCACGCGCAGGCGCACCGGCAGGGCGGCGTCGATCACCATCCGGGCCAGCGCCAGCACGTTGGCGGCGCCGCCCATGTCCTTCTTCATGGTCAGCATCGCCGACGACGGCTTCAGGTCCAGCCCGCCGCTGTCGAAGCACACGCCCTTGCCGACCAGGGTCACCTTCGGCGCCGCCTCGTCGCCCCAGCGCAGATCGATCAGCCGGGGCGCATCGTCGCAGGCGCGGCCGACCGCATGGATCAGCGGGAAGCCGGCCGACAGCAGGTCGTCACCGACGATGACGCGGATGGCGGCATCGGTGTCGTCGGCCAGCGCCTCGGCGGCGGCGGCCAGCTCGCTCGGCCCCATGTCCTCGGCCGGCGTGTTGATCAGGTCACGGGCCAGATCGGTGGCCAGCGCGGCACTGGTCACCGCGGCGCGGTCGGCAGTCGCGGGCCAGACCAGCTCCGCCGGCGCGCGCTTGCGCGCGGTATAGCGGTCGAAGCCGTAGGCGCCCAGCGCCCAGCCCAGCGCCAGGCGGTCCGCCAGCCCCGGCTCGACCGCGTGGTCCAGCCGGTAGCGGCCGGCGGGCAGGCCGGCCGGCGCGGCGCCGAACGCGCGCAGCGGCCGGTCGCCCTCGGCTCCGGCGGGGTCGCCGACCAGCGCCAGCGCGCCGTCGGCGCCGTCGGGCACCACCGCCACGTCGCCCGGCCGGGCGGCGAAGGCGATGCGCGCGATCCAGTCGCGCACCGCCTGCGGCCGGGCCGCCGCCCACGCCTCCAGCCCGTCGGCGGCCACCACGTGCAACGGCGTCGCCGGCGCGGTGTCTTCGGAATCCGCCAGTCCCAGCGGCGTTCTGCGTGTCAAGAAAACTCTCCCGTCGTCGGTGCGCGCGTTAACCGGTAAGATGCACGTTCGCCACGCCGCCGCAACAGCCTGCCGCGCCCGTCGAGACGGGTCGGAACGGGCGTCAACGAGCGCGCAGGCGCACAGGGAAGGCCGCACCGGAGGGCGGGAATGAGCGATTTCCAGCTGGTCATCGGCAACAAGAACTACTCGTCGTGGTCGCTGCGCGCCTGGCTGGCGCTGCGCCAGACCGGCGCGGACTTCGAGGAGATCCTGGTCCCGCTCGACGAGCCGGACACCCATCTCGAGATCCTGCGCCACTCGCCGTCGGGCAGGGTGCCGTGCCTGCTGCACGAGGGCCGGGCGATCTGGGATTCGCTGGCGATCTGCGAGTATCTGGCCGAGCTGTTCCCGGAGGCCGGGCTGTGGCCGGCCGACCGCGCCGCCCGCGCCCACGCCCGCTCGATCAGCGCGGAGATGCATTCGGGCTTCGCCGCGCTGCGCAGCATCATGCCGATGAACATCCGCCGCAAGCCCGGCGCCTTCCCGATCGGCGAGCCGGTGCGCGCCGACATCGCGCGCATCTGTTCGATCTGGCGCGACTGCTGCAACAGGTACCATGCCGACGACGACCCGGACGATCCCGGCTTCCTGTTCGGCGCCTTCGGCGCGGCCGACGCCATGTACGCGCCGGTGGTCTGGCGGTTCCACAGCTACGGAGTCGACCTGCCGGAAAGCTGCGCCGGCTATGCCCAGCGCATCCGCGCCCTGCCGGCGATGAAGGAATGGGCCGACGCCGCGCGCGACGAGCCCTGGGTGATCGAGAGCGAGGAGAAGTAGCGCCGGCTCAGCAGCGCTCCAGCGCGACCATCAGCGCGCCGCCGACTTCGATCCGCACGTCGTCCTCGTCGATCAGCAGCGTCAGCTGACCGCTGCTGAACGACAGCGCGTCGGGCGACAGCCGCATCTCGTCGCCGTTCGATCGGCGCCAGACGATCGCGTCGTCGTCGAGCTCGCGCAGGATGACATCGTCGCCTGCCGGCGGGCCGAGGCGATAGCGCTGTTCGCCGGGGCCGGCGCCGACATAGGTCAGCGCCGCGCCCGGCACCAGGGTCGCCAGCGCGGCGACGTCGGGCACGAAGGCCGGCCGGTCGGCGCCCAGGCTCATGTCGACGGCGGCGGCAGTGCAGTCCATGCCGGCCGGCGCCCACGGCCCGGCCACGGCCCGGCCGACGCCGGCCAGGTTGGTCTCGATCGCACGGGCAAGGTCGGCCGTGGTCCAGATTGCCGGCTCGGCCGGCCCGGTCTGGCAGGCGGCGGGCAGCGCAAGCACAAGCGCAAGCGCGGCGCGCGGCGGGACTGTCGGAAAGGCTGACATGGGGCGCAGCTTCGCCGCCGATCGTGCCGAATTCAAGGCAGCGCGGCGCCCGCCGGCGCCGCTCAGCCGTCGATCAGCTCGACGAAGCGCTTGAACAGATAGTGGCTGTCGTGCGGGCCGGGGCTGGCCTCGGGATGGTACTGCACCGCGAATACCGGCCGGTCCTTCAGCCGGAAGCCCTCCAGCGAGCCGTCGAACAGCGAGCGGTGGGTGGCCTCGGCGCCGGCCGGCAGCGTGGCGGCGTCGACCACGAAGCCGTGGTTCTGGCTGGTGATCTCGACGATACCGGTGCCCAGGTCCTTGACCGGGTGATTGGCGCCGCGGTGGCCGATCGCCATCTTGGCGGTGGTCGCCCCCGCCGCCAGCGCCATGATCTGGTGGCCCAGGCAGATGCCGAACATCGGCTTGCCGGTCTGCATCAGCGCCTGCACCACCGGGACCGCATAGGCGCCGGTGGCGGCCGGGTCGCCGGGCCCGTTGGACAGGAAGATGCCGTCGGGCTGGTGGCGCATCACGTCCTCGACCGAGGCCGTCGCCGGCACCACCGTCACCACGCAGCC